>DMYK01000519.1:4628-19760 GCA_003483675.1 Microcoleaceae cyanobacterium UBA11344 | reverse complement strand
TCGGGATTAGCAGACATCAATCCAAATACATTGCGGATTGCAGGATTGGTATCCCAGCCGAGGAGAAAATCAGGAGAACTTAAATGGAAAAAAGAAAGCGCGTGAGATTGAGTGATTTGGGCAAGATTCATCAAGCGGCGCAGTTTTTCACCCGCAGGCGGAATCTTTACAGCCAGCAGTTTATCGCCTGTTTTGGCTGATGCAAGTAAATGACTAACGGGACAGATGCCACAAATCCGCGATGTGATCCCCGCCATTTCCCACATGGGACGATTTTCGCAAAATTTCTCAAAGCCGCGATATTCCACTACATGAAAATGCGCGTCTGAGACTTCGCCAAGATCATCCAGAAAGATTGAGATTTTGGCATGACCTTCAATGCGCGTGACTGGATCGATTACAATTGTTTTTGTCATAAAAAAGCTCGGTAAGTGGGAAACTCAGTGGCTTTAGCCCGCTCGTGGGAAACGACCCAACGACTACGTTTATCCTGAGCGTAGTCGAAGTGTTCGACTACGCTCAGGGTAAACTCCGTCGAAGTGTCGAAGGGCTCAGGGCATCGCACGGGCGGTTTTAACCGCCTACAATCCCCCTTGCGGGGGAGGAGGGTATGGTTGCCCTCCAGACTCTTTCGAGTGATGTTAGCTTCGCCAATGTTTTAAGAGCTTTTTAGACCTGCAACACTGTTTCAGTGACTTTAAAACTGTTTAATTGCAGATGACAGAGCAGGGGACTAGCTACGCATCCCAGGGTGTCGTGACTCAAAAAACGTAGTCAGTTAAGACTTAGGCTGGTCAGTATAGCTTGCTTCGATTGCTCTTGCAAGCTCAGCGTCTTTAGACCTGAGTTACTGACGACGATATTCTATCTTTACCTAGCGTGTTTGAGAAGTTTTTGATCTCCCTAAATCCCCTTTTTAAAGGGGGATTTAATTAATTCTCCCCCCTTTTTAAGGGAGTAGGGTGTGAGTAGGAGGCAAGCTAGGGGGGGCTCTAGATGTTGAAACATATTTACAAAGAGTTCTGTACAAGGTATAGCCTTAAAAAGAGGGAATTTTAGCTTTTTATCCAAATTTGATCATGTCTCGACCTTCCATTAGAGGCATTTTCCCTTCAAGCAATGGCGCGATCGCTGCTTTGATCCGATCGGCAGAAGGTGGACAACCTGGTAAAAACAGATCGACCTTGACAACTTCGTGAACAGGGAAAACGCGCTCTAATAATTCGGGAACAATACCGGGGGCATTTGGTAATTGAGGCGTGATATCTCCTAATTCTAGATAGCTGCGCCGTAGCACCAGATCGGCATTATCGTGGCCCATCATATTCCGCATCCCAGGCACATTGGCTGTCACCGCACAGTCGCCAAAGGAAATTAGAAATTTAGTCCGATCGCGGATTTTATGAATTAATTCCAGATTCTCTTCATTGGCGATCGCCCCTTCCACCAGACAAACATCGACATTCTCAGGATATTCTTTGATGTCGGCGATCGGGCTATGCACAATCTCGGCATACTTCACCAGTTCAAATAGCCATTCGTCTAAGTCCAAAAAAGACATATGACAGCCCGAACAGCCTGCTAACCAAACAGTAGCTAATTTTATCTTGTCCATTACTTCTGCTCCCTTGCGGTGACGATGAATTCTAGTTTGCTGCGATCACGTTCCATAGCTGACTGACAGGGAAAGCGCGAATACTCCACGACTGTGGCGATCGCCATATTTTGCCCTTCACAACTTTCCTTCGCTACGAGGCTAAAAAACGATCGTCCATAACCAGAATATGCCAATACGATCGGAAAAATTAGTCCTTGTCATAGATCTTGACAATCTCTTCAAAGTAAGTGGGTACAAATAAATATAACATAGGTAGGTGGGTTTTGCAGCAGTAAACTCGCTCCTACTATAAACCGTAACTCAACCCGCCACTACAATTTAAGATTGGATATTGTTTTTTTTCGATGACCTAATTCCTTGCTCTGTCTCCGGTAATTGCAATAGATCCGCTCCTTTAAAACCATGAGCCTAGGTGGAAACAGCCTTCCGATCAAGTTGCTGGGCTTCTTCAAATTTACCTGGTTTGAATTCTCCGAAGGCGACATAAGCAAATTGATGCCGGAGAAAATCTAGGAATTCTGACATATTTTTATCCTTGGTAATGGTTGATACACAAAATAATATTATACTCTATAAGTGTAATTTGAGTAAATGCAATTGTAATTATTTTTTGAGGACTTACGCAGGCTTGTTCAGTAACGCCGCCACCCTTGCTCGGTAAAGTAACCGCTGAGATGGCGGCGTTACGAATAGTTTTGAAAATTGATTAAACTAAGATTCGCTCCGGTTTATACGAATTGACAGCCCTCATATACTGTGCTCGTTCAAAGGCTGATTCATCAGGACAATTAAGCTGCGACATCGAACCCTGCATCTGTTTTACAGACTCATATTCGTGTTCTTCCATCCAATGAATCATCTCTTTTTCAATGACGCTAATATGCTCAATTCCATGCCGCAGTAACACTGAACAAAGCATCGTAGCATTAGCACCAACCATCAGCATTTTAATCGCATCTTGACCTTTTTGAATGCCGCTAGTAGCGGCAAAATCAACTTCAAGGCGACCATACAAAATCGCAATCCAGCGCAAAGGTAAACGCATGGCTTGGGGCGTACTTAACAACACATTCGGCTGCACTTCTAACTCTTCGATATTAATATCAGGCTGGTAAAATCGGTTAAACAAAACGAGAGCATCAGCTCCCGCTTCAGTTAACTGTTTCGCCATATTTGCCATATTGCTAAAGAAAGGACTCAGCTTAATGGCAACCGGAATTCTTACCTCGGATTTAACGGCTCGCAGAATATCAATATAATTCTGCTCGACTTGTGCGCCGCTCATTTCCATATTTGTCGGCACATAATACACATTTAATTCCAGTGCATCAGCCCCAGCTAATTCTATTTCTTTGGCGTACTTAACCCAGCCGCCAACTGTTGAACCGTTAAGACTGGCAATAATTGGAATATCTACCATATCTTTAGCATTAGAGATATGATTCAAATACTCTTGAGTTCCCACATGAAATATTTCTGGTTCAGGAAAATAGGTAAGAGATTCGGCAAAGCTATCAGTACCATAGGTGAGGTGATGTTCCAGTTCAAAACGTTCTTGCCGAATTTGTTCCTCAAATAATGAATGCAGAACAACTGCACCCGCACCCGCATCTTCCATGCGTTTGAGATTGTCAATATTTTCTGTTAAAGGTGCGGCGGCAGAGGGAATTAGGGGTGAACGTAGCTCTAAACCTAGATAATTAGTAGTCAAATTCATTTCATTTCTCCTTTGATTTTTGTGAGCTTTGTCTTCCCAGGACTTACACGAGGCCAGAAACCGGGTTTCTTCGGAGATATCTAGTTGAGAAACCAACGATTTTTCATAGAAACCCGGTTTCTTTGCGGATCAAATCCGGTTGTATCAGAATGATAACTAATAGGTCGTAAGATTAAATGAACCGCGAGGCACGCGGACGCGAAGAAAGAGAAAGAAGAGAAAGAAGAAGATGCATTTCTTCCTTCGCGCTCTTGGTGTCTTCGCGGTTTAATCATTCCGATTTCACCGGATTTGGTATAAGTCCTACTTCACTAAAATGCGCTAAAATTTTAATGTAGATCGGCAGATAATTATCAAAATTATCTGCCAATTTACATCTAATTGCTATCCTTTTTGTCCGAATGTTGAATTACCTGGCTTTGATTGGTCGCATTACTATTGTCTTGATGTCCATTAGATAAGGGACGTTGTGCGAGATATTGATACATTGCCCAGCGGGAATTCACATCTTCTTGAGCTTCTGCTAATAACCGCCTTGCATCTTCTGGTTTGCTGGCTTTTAGCATCTTGAAACGGTTTTCCGCATACATATATTGTTCGAGCGGAATTTTAGGCGATCGCGAATCCAATTGCAGAGGATTTTCGCCCTGGTGAGTGCGATCGGGATTGTAACGGTAAAGCAATTTTGCGCCTGATTCCACCGCTGCTTTCTGTTGCTGCATCCCGGCTGCCATATTAATCCCGTGAGCAATACAATGGGAATAAGCAATAATTAAAGACGGGCCTTCGTAAGCTTCTGCCTCTAAAAATACCCGCAAAGTATGTTCATCCCGCGCTCCCATTGCTACACTGGCAACGTAAACATTGCCGTAAGTCATAGCAATTAAACCCAAGTCTTTCTTAGCAGCAGGTTTGCCACCAGCAGCAAATTTGGCAACGGCTCCTCGCGGCGTTGCTTTTGACATTTGACCGCCAGTATTTGAGTAAACTTCGGTATCCAAAACTAGGATATTCACATTACGACCACTAGCAATTACGTGATCCAAACCGCCGTAACCAATGTCATAAGCCCAACCGTCGCCGCCGATAATCCAGACGCTCTTTTTCACTAGAAAATCAGCTAAACTTAGCAACTGTTTGGCGGTAGCAGAATCAATCTCTTGCAGTTTTTGCTTGAGTTGAACTACTCGTTCCCGCTGTTCCCAAATATCCGCCTCATTTTTTTGTTCAGAGGCAAGGATATCATGCACTAAATTGTCGCCTATTTCGCCGCCAATTCGTTGCAATAATTCAGTGGCAAATTGAGTTTGCTTGTCAATGGAAACTCGGAAACCTAACCCAAATTCGGCGTTATCTTCAAAGAGAGAATTTGACCAAGCGGGGCCGCGTCCTTCGCTGTTGGTTGTCCAAGGTGTTGTTGGTAAATTGCCGCCATAAATGGAAGAACAACCGGTAGCATTAGCAACTACCATGCGATCGCCAAATAGTTGACTAACTAATTTGAGATAAGGCGTTTCGCCGCAAGCTCCACAAGCTCCAGAGAATTCAAACAGCGGTTCTTCCATTTGCTGCTGATTGATTTTATTCAGTTTCAATTCGCGCCGATCTGGATTTGGCAAACCTAGAAAGAAATCCCAGTTTTCCCGTTCAGGTTCCCGTAATGGCAATTGTTCTGCCATATTAATTGCCTTTAATTTAGGCTGGCTTTTGTTCTTGGCGGGGCAAACATCTACACAGAGTCCGCAACCAGTACAGTCTTCAGGAGCAACTTGAATGGTGAATTTTAAGCCTTGCCAATCGTGGTCTTTAGCATCTTTGCTCTTGAAGGTTTCTGGTGCATTTGCTAACTGTTCTGGTTCGTAAACTTTGGAGCGAATGACGCTGTGAGGACAAACCATTACGCACTTACCGCACTGCACACAAACATCGGTATCCCAAACGGGAATTTCTGTGGCAATATTGCGTTTTTCCCATTTAGAAGTGCCTGTGGGATAAGTACCATCTACTGGCATTGCACTGACGGGCAAATTGTCGCCGCACTTGCCGAGCATTGCCCCTAAAACTTCGCGCACAAAGGCGGGAGCGGTATCAGGAACGGGCAATCGCAAGGTAATTTCACTGTTGGCAGTATCGGGAACTTTTACTTCAAAAAGATATTGCAATGAACGATCTACAGCGTCCATGTTCATCTTGACAATCTCTGGGCCTTTTTTGCCGTAACTCTTTTGAATTGCCTGTTTAATTTGGGCGATCGCTTCTGCTCGCGGCAATACTCCAGAGAGGGCAAAAAAGCACGCTTGCATGACTGTATTTATGCGTCCTGCCATGCCTGCTTCACGGGCAACTTTGTTAGCATCAGTGACATAAAATTTCAGTTTTTTCTGAATAATTGTCTCTTGCACTGACAGCGGTAGACGAATCCAAACATCATCGGGGCCATAGATGCTATTTACTAGGAATGTGCCCCCGGGAACAATCTCTTTCAGCATATCGAATTGTTCCAGAAATCCCCATTGATGACAAGCGATAAAATTCGCTTTTTCTATGAGATAAATAGAACGAATTGGCTGGGGGCCAAAGCGGAGGTGAGAAACGGTGACGGAACCAGATTTTTTAGAATCATAGACGAAGTAACCTTGAGCATAATTATCAGTTTCTTCACCGATAATTTTGATGGAATTTTTGTTAGCTCCTACAGTGCCATCAGCGCCTAAGCCGTAGAAAATGGCTCGTACTACGCTGTCAGATTCGATGCTAAATTCATGGTCGTAGTCTAGGCTAGTATGGGTAACGTCGTCGTTAATTCCTACTGTAAAATGATTCTTGGGTTTGGCCGCGCTGAGGTGATCAAAGACGGCTTTAATCATTGATGGGGTGAATTCTTTAGACGATAAGCCGTAACGTCCACCTACTACTTTAATGGCGGTACGTTCTTGTTCTACTAGGGCGGTAATTACGTCTAAATAAAGTGGTTCCCCACCAGCGCCCGGTTCTTTGGTGCGGTCTAAAACGGCGATGGATTTTACTGTTTCTGGTATGGCTTCCATCAGTCGTTTACCGTCGAATGGGCGATACATCCGTACTTTAACAACGCCTAATTTTTCACCTTTGGCATTTAGATAATCGACGGTTTCATGGACTGATTCGCAACCGGAACCCATGAGAATGACAATTTTTTCTGCTGCGGAATCGCCGTAATATTCGTAGAGTTTGTATTGCCGTCCAGTCAGTTGAGCAAAATCATTCATCACTTGTTCAGTGATATCTAGGCAGGCAGTATAATAAGAATTAACGCTTTCTCTGCCTTGGAAATAAACGTCAGGATTTTGAGCCGTACCGCGCAATACTGGGCGATCGGGGGTGAGCGATCGCGCTCTATGGGCGAATACGAGTTCATCGGGAACCAGCGATCGCATATCATCTTCTGTGAGCATTTCCACTTTCTGCACTTCGTGGGAGGTGCGGAAACCGTCGAAGAAATGCAGGAAAGGAATGCGCGATCGCAAGGTAGCGGCGGTGGAAATCAACGCAAAATCGTGGGCTTCCTGCACTGAAGCGGAGCACAACATGGCGAAACCGGTAGCGCGGGCAGAAGTGACATCACTGTGATCCCCAAAAATTGAGAGCCCTTGGGCCGCCAGCGATCGCGCTGCAATGTGAAACACCGTCGGCGTAAGTTCCCCAGCAATCTTGTACATATTGGGGATCATCAATAACAGGCCTTGGGACGCGGTAAACGTGGTTGTTAATGCTCCCGTTTGCAGTGCGCCGTGAACCGCCCCAGCTACGCCGCCTTCGCTCTGCATTTCCACCACCAAGGGAATTGTACCCCAAATATTGGGCTTCGCTTCTGCTGTCCAGGCATCGGACCACTCGGCCATCGGCGATGAAGGTGTGATCGGATAAATTGCGATCACTTCATTCAGGCGGTAGGCGACATAAGCGACCGCTTCGTTGCCATCTATGGTTGCGTAAGTTCTTCCAGTCATAAGTTCAAACCTTTAGTTATTGCTGGTATGGTTCAGTTTTTAACAGAATTTTTTGCTATTATTCCTCCGTCTAATTTTCGTAAAACCTGCCTTTGGGCTGATGTAATGAAGATCTAAAATTTTCAAGCAGCATTCACAAAAGTTGACGAACTTGCACTTAATTTAAACAACAGTAGGGTTGTTTTTCTGTGCTTGATCAATCAGGACAGTATGAGTGAAAGCCTTATTTATCAAGGTTTTAGGAAGTTCGTATTTAAACTATTCTCCCAAACTTTCCTGTTTATATTATCCAACAAATAGAGGCACATTAAACCAAAAATTTAGCTTTTTTTAACACTTAGATAAAAATCTAAGTAAGTCGGCGAGGAAAAACCCAACTATGTTAAGATAAGTAAATACAGAAAATAGCTCTAGGGAGGTAACTAATATATGGGCGCTCGATTCAGGGTATTCCTGACTCAAGACCAAGACAAAACCCGATTAAACCTGAGAACTGCGGATGTGCCACAAAAAGTCAAAGACCGAGCAGAGGTCATCAGGTTAAATGCAGAGGGCTGGTATGTGGAGAAAATAGCAGATCACTTTAAATGGACTCCACAAACAGTGAGAGAGGTTTTACATAAATGGGAAAAGCTAGGTATGGAAGGGCTTTGGGAAGCACCCGGTCTTAGCTGTGAAAACCCAAGTGGAAAGAAGAGGACATAGAGTTTTTGGAAGAAGGCCTCAAAAAAGAACCACGTACATACAACAGTGTTCAATTAGCTCAGAAATTAGAAAAAGAGCGTTCTATTAAACTAAGTCCCGACCGATTAAGACGGATACTAAAAAAAAGGGGTTTATTGGAAACGAGCGAGAAAAAGTCATAGAGGAAAACAAGAAGCTGTAGTACGAGAAATAAAGCAAACAGACCTAGATATGTTGGAATTAGCGGCGGCGGGATAAATCGACTTAAAGTATTTGGATGAATCGGGGTTTTGTGCAGGGAGTGAGGCTGGTTATACCTATTACCAAAAAGGTGAGCAAAACGTTGAGAACAAACTAAGAGTCGAGGTCGTAGATTAGGTATTGTCGGGCTTCTTCGACCGGTTACTTATTGCTTTTCTAAATTTGTTCGCAACTGACTAGCACCAGCCAGCATACAGGATCTGCCCTGGCAAATCCGTATTTCCGCTTTTTCACCATGCAAGTCATCATAATCAGAAATGACGCTTCTGACCGTTGCTTTAGAAAGTCCTACTTCCTCAGCGAGATTTTTGACATCAGAAGCGTCTAAGGGAATGCTCTTGGAGCGGAGGTAATCACGAATATGTAAGAGCGGCGAAGCCTTACCGTTATGAGTTTCCCAGTAGCGTCTCAGAGTTTTCGTGGTGTTTATTCCCTTATCTTGTCCATTGCTTCTGCTCCCTTGCGGTGACGATGAATTCTAGTTTGGTGCGATCGCGTTCCATTTCCCCAACAGCCGATCCTTTATCAAAGATTGCGCCCGTCGGACAAGCATCGACACATTTACCGCAAGAGGTACAAGCATCGACTTCACCCCAAGGCTGATCGAGTCCTGTAATCAAGCGTGACTCTGCGCCACGATTGGCCACATCCCAAACGTGCGCTCCTTCGATCTCGTCGCAGACTCGCACACAGCGCGTACAGAATATGCAACGGTTGCGATCGATGCCAAAGAGTTTGTGAGATAAATCCACATCGCGTTGAGGGAATTGATAGGGAAAGCGAGAATGCTCCATCCCTGTGGCGATCGCCATATTTTGCAGTTCGCAGTTACCATTCGCAACGCACACAGCACAAATATGATTGCCCTCAGCAAACAGCATTTCCACTACCATTTTGCGATAATTCTTTAACTGCTCGGTATGGGTTTGCACTTCCATTCCTTCGGCAACTTGAGTTACGCAAGCGGCTAACAATTTAGAACTGCCTTTGACTTCGACCATGCACAAGCGACAGGCGCCGATGTCGGTGACACCCTCAAGGTGACAGAGCGTCGGAATCTGGATTCCTGCTTCTTTTGCAGTAGCAAGAATGCTTTGACCTTGCTCGGCGGCAACTTCGATATCGTCAATTTTTAGGGTTACTACAGCCATTTTATTTCACCATGTTTGGGATTATTTTGTAAGCACTAAAGTTCCACCGTTACTTGGTTTGGATCAGTGCTAAATATTCATCGCGGAAGTGGCGGAGTGTACTCAAGATCGGATTGGGCGCAGATTGTCCTAAACCGCAGAGACTCATCGCTTTCACCATACTACAGAGTTCCTCTAAGGCTGTGAGATCGGCTTCTGTTGCTGGGCGATCGATCAACTTGGTCAATAATTGATGAAGTTGTTGTGCCTAGTATTACCTGTCTCACATCTTAGCAACCGTCGCCCACTTCAGCCCTGTAGGATAGCCCACACCGCCTCTACCACGCAATCCACTGCGAGTCACTTCATCAATCACTTGCTGCGGACTCATTTCGTGCAAGGTACGATCGAGTTGGCGATCGCCACCGACAGGGATATAAGACTCCATCCCCGTGGGAGCGATTTTGCCGATATGCTCCAGCACGATCGGCAGTTGCTGCGTCAAGAATGGATGCTCTAAATCGCCAACAGACGCAGTAACATTACCACCTTTGAGCCCACTAACAATGCTCGCCGCTCGATCGGGAGCAACAGGCTCATAGAGCATCTGAGAGGGAGCAACGGTAACCAAAGGAGCACGCCCGCAAAAGCCCATACAACCAACGCTCACCACTTCCGCAGTTTCCGCAAGCCCCTCAGCATGAATGGCGGCATCAAGGCGATCGCGCACCTCTAGAGAGCCAGAGGTTTGACATCCCCCCGAAGTGCAGCAGCGAATCCGAATGCACTCTTTGATCACATACCGCCGAGCGCGCTCTTCTTTGGCTATTTCCAGTAATCCTTCGATCTCCATAATTACGGTTCCTCTATCCAGCCGACGACCGTCGCTAAAACCTGCTCAGATGTCTGTTGCTTTGACAAGCGCCCGTCATAGATAGTAGCAGGAGTAACCTCACAATTACCAATACAGCGCTCAACCCGCAAAAATACTTTGCCCTTGGGCGATCGCCCCCCAGCTTCCAGATTCAAATCTTGAATCCCTTATCCAGCAAAGCATTACCCCCATTCGTATAACAAGCAGTACCCAAGCAAATCGAACAAGTATGTACACACTTAGGTTGCACCGAAAAAAGATGATAGAAAGTCGCTACGCCATAGATGCGACTGAGAGGCAATTTTAACTCCTTAGTAATGTAGATCAGCACATTTTTTTCCAGATCCCAAACAATTCCTGAGCCTTGTGTAGTAGTTCAATCAGAGCATCTTGTCGAAATTGAAATTGTCGAATCGCCAAATCTAACGCATAGAATCGCGGTTCGATCGCGCCAACATCTATAATTACAACCTCTCGTGACATCCACAGCATAAACAACACCATTATACTTAAACCCACCTAAATTGCACCAGCACCATTCCATTCTCCAAATTCTACTTAAAACTCGCGTAAAAAACATAAAATTTAACTAATTACCCGTGATTGTGAAGTTATATTGCAAAATTTCCAAGAAGATCTTAAGATTTGTTGAAAAAACAGAAACTGATCGTACTAAATGCCATAATCTTACCAGAGAACCAAAACCCGATCGCCCAACCCGATTGATTAGATGAACACCACCTCAAAAGATCAAATCGAAAACACCTACCACCCCAAACGAATCGGCATCCTCACCAGTGGCGGAGATTGTCCCGGACTCAACGCAGTTATACGAGCTGTCGTCAAAGTCGCCACCTATAAATATCAGTGGGAAGTCTACGGCATACCCTATGGAACCGATGGCTTCATAGAGGTACTTTTAGGCAAACGCCAGCCAGAAGACTTAAGGATTAGAGATCACGGCTATGATATTCCAGGATTGGTACAGGGATTAGATATTCTCCATTTTCTGAGTGGCAGTGTATTAGGTTCCATTAGTAAAGGTGATCCAGAACTCCATGCCGACGAGATCATTCGAGGTTATGAGAAGTTGGGATTAACTGCCCTAATTGGAATGGGCGGGGATGGTAGTATCGAAATTTTAGAAAATTTAGCTCAAAAAGCAGCCAAACAAGGCAAAGCTTGGAATTGGGTCGCCGTCCCCAAAACCATAGATAATGACATCCCTTTTACCGAAGCATCCGTCGGATTTGATACCGCAGTAAATCGCGTTACCCAAGCACTTTACGATCTAACGTTCACTGCTGCTAGTCACGATCGCGTCATGTTAGTGCAGGTGATGGGAAGAGATGCTGGTTATTTAGCCTTGGAAGCAGGAATTGCGGGTGGCGCAGATGCCATTCTCATTCCCGAACTAACTCCCATTTTGGATGAATTTGTAGTGCAAGGAATCTGCCATCACATAGCTAAATTGCACAAGCATGGACGCAGGTTTGCTCTTGTGGTGGTGGCGGAAGGAGTCAAAAATCATCTCGGTCAAAAGGAACATTACATCGGTGACTATTTGGCGCAGCGCATTAAAGATTGCAGTAGCCAGTCTAACAATACCGATTTGCCAGATTCCTTGAGCCTTCCCACCCTAGATACTCGCGTCACCTTACTCGGACACTTACAGAGAGGCGGAAATCCAACTTCGACCGATCGACTCCTGGCTACTGCTTTTGGACGGGAAGCCGTAAATTTAATAGCAAACGGCAACTACAACCAGATGGTAATTTGGCAAAATGGCAGGGTTAGCAGCGTTCCGATCAGCCTGGTGATCGAGCAAATTAAAAAAGGTCGCAGAGAGAAGAAAGCACCTTCGCGCGTTGATCCTCAAAGTTTTTTGGTGCGAACCGCGCGCGACATCGGAATCTATGTGGGAGAAGCAAGCATTGACGATCAGTAGGTAAACAGCGATCGCTAGTAGATTTTATCCGATCGCTTGATACCTCTAAAAGTAGTTTTTTAGACTGAGACTTTCTGCCAGTAAATGTCGGTGAAAAACCCGACAACTGGCAACCTTCGGGTAAACGAATCAAACGAGTTTGTACCGATCTAACACTGGATTATTAATCAATGCAGATGCTAAGGTTGCGGCCAAAATCATCAGTCTAAATAATTGAGCGATTGGGGAGTGGGTAATATACAAACCCTTTAAGAATCAAACTTTGGGCGGATTCATTCCCCAAAATTTGTCCTCAAGCATCCCCGCGTATGCGAGACCGGGGACTGTCAAAAATATATATAGCAATCCTAAATCATTTGTAAATTTCTTACTCCCTCTCCTTAGTAAGGGGAGGGTTGGGGTGGGGTAAAAATATTTACGACTCATTTAGGATTGCTATAATTGAGTTCAAAGGTCACGCGCATCTACTCAGGAGTCTTTGATCTATGATTAGCCCAACTTTAGAACTTAGTGTTAAACCGTTGCATCTATCTAGTCCACAAGTCTTGCTATCGACTCTGCAAGAACTTCGACAGACTGTTGAAAGCGAAGGACAAGCCACCTTTAGCCAATGGCGATCGCACATTCATCGCTCCGAGTTTCTTTCTAGTGCTTTGAATTTAGCTCAGTATCTAGCATTACGGCAGCATGATCTACGGGACCTCCAAGCCGCTCTAATGCCTTGGGGCTTATCGTCGTTAGGACGGATTGAAGCGCGGGTAATGCCCAATCTCGATGCCGTTATTGCCACTCTGGAAGTCATTTGCGGCAAAGACTCTGACGGGGTGCTCCACCGCCCTGCGATCGAGTCCTTTTTTGAGGGGAATCGTTTACTGCGAAAGCACACCGAGGAATTATTCGGGCCAACCTTGACTCATCGCCAGGTCAGAATTATGGTAACATTACCTACCGAAGCTGCCACTGACTATGGATTAGTGCGAGAACTTGTCCGACGGGGTGCTAACTGCTTGCGAATTAACTGCGCCCACGATACCACCGAGGAATGGAAGCAGATGATTGATCATGTTCGTCGAGCGGAACAGGAACTCGGAACCTGTTGTAAAGTGATGATGGACTTAGGAGGCCCCAAAATCCGCACGGGATTGGTACTTGCGCCTCTGGATCAAAAACGGGTGTTTCGAGGCGATCGGATCTTGCTGTCGCGGTGCGTACCTGAACTCGGAAGTGAAGTAGAGTCAGGTGAGGCAATCCCATCACCTGTAGACAATTTCCAATTTTGCTGTACGGTTCCCGAAATTCTCGATTTATTAGTAGTTGACGCACCCCTGTATATTGATGATGGCAAGATACGGACTCGCGTGATTGACACTCAATTCCCATTACCAGATGGGCAACTAGGACTGTTATTGCAAGTTACTCATGCTAGCCCAAAAGGGGTCAAACTTCGACCCGAAAAGGGGTTAAATTTTCCGAACACAATCTTGCCGCTTAGTCCCCTCACTGCGAAAGATTTATGTGACCTGGATTTTGTCGCCATTCACGCAGATATTATTGGTTACTCTTTTGTGCAGCGAGCGGCCGATATTGAGTTACTTCAACAAGAGTTGAATCGCCGTTTAGGAGGACGTTTAACCATTCCGGCGATCGTGGCAAAGATTGAAACTTCGATCGCGGTTTGTAATCTGCCAGAATTAATCATTCATGCGGCGGGTAAACAATCATTTGGCGTGATGATTGCCAGAGGCGACTTAGCCGTTGAAATCGGATACCAACGATTGATCGAGATTCAAGAAGAAATTCTCTGGCTTTGCGAAGCAGCTCATGTTCCTGTAATCTGGGCAACGCAAGTATTAGAAAGCTTGGTCAAAGATGGAGCACCTTCACGGGGAGAGATGACGGATGCAGCAATGGCTGAACGCGCCGAGTGCGTCATGTTAAATAAAGGCCCGTTTATTGCTGAAGCCATCACCATTCTGGATGATGTCCTGACTCGTATGGAAGCCCACCAGTGGAAAAAAACACCCCAGTTGCGAGCATTGCATTCTTGGTAAACCGATCCATTCAACATTACTTAAAGAGCTCAAAAAATTGGCTAATTCTAATTTCGGATCGATTCTTGTCATTGGCTATGGCAACTCTCTTAGAAGCGATGACGGTGCTGGGTGTCGGGTGGCAGATATTGTGGCTAGCTGGGATTTGCCCTATGTGCGATCGCTAACAGTGCATCAACTCACGCCGGAATTGGCTGAGCCGATCGCCCAATCTGATCTGACAATTTTTGTCGATGCTTGTGTTAGTAATAATGTTAGTGATTTTGGTAGTAAGATGGCGCAATCAAAGCCGACAATGCAAGTACAGAAAATTTTGTTGACGGAAAACCTAGCAAATGGCTTGTCAGCTAACGATCTAAATGCGGGGATCGGGCATCTATCCGATCCGCGATCGCTACTTTTATTAGCTCAACAAGTTTATGGCAACACTCCTGTGATATACTTGCTGTTATTGCCAGGAGTGAACTGGGAATTTGGCGAACAATTATCCGACATAACCAGCAAAAGTATTGAGCAAGCCGTCGATTTCATCAGAACACTATGCACGAAATTAGTATCATCCAATCAATGCTAGACATTGCTTTTAGCCAAGCGCATTCTTCGGAAACACCACAGGAGCACACAAAAATCCACCAGTTAAATTTGCGCGTGGGGGAGATTTCGGGAGTTGTACCTGAAGCTTTGCAGTTTGCTTTTGTCTCTTGTACGCAAGGTACGATCGCTGCTGATGCTAAGCTAGAGATTGAATGGGTGAAGGCTGTATGCTATTGTCCCGAATGCCAAGCAGAATTTACGCCCCTCGATTGGGTTTATGTCTGTCCTCGGTGCGATCGCATTAGCCGCGAGATTCGCCAAGGTAG
>DMYK01000519.1:2525-4518 GCA_003483675.1 Microcoleaceae cyanobacterium UBA11344 | reverse complement strand
GATCACGAACACCCTCACGAACATGATCACGAACATATTGCCCTAGAAAGCGATCGGCGCACAATTTCGATCACCCAATCAATTCTTTCGCAAAATGACCGATGGGCCGAGCGAAATCGCGGTTATTTCCTGGCAAAAGGTTTAAGCGTTTTGAATGTACTTTCTTCACCGGGCGCAGGGAAAACGGCCTTGCTGGAACGGACAATGACTGAATTGCGCGATCGCCTGAAGTCCGCAATAATTGTCGGGGATTTGGCGACAGATAATGATGCTAAAAGGTTGCAGCGATCGGGTGCAGAAGTAATTCAAATTACCACGGGAACAGTCTGTCATTTGGAAGCAGAAATGATCTCGCGAGCTTTGCAGCAAATGCACCTTGATGGCGTGAAGTTGTTGGCGATCGAGAATGTCGGAAATCTCGTCTGTCCTGCTGCTTATGACCTCGGTGAACATCTGCGCGTCGTGCTCTTTTCGGTAACAGAAGGCGAAGATAAACCGTTGAAATATCCTGTCATGTTCAAAACCGCCGATATCGTGCTGATTAGCAAAATCGATCTGGCGGAAGCAGTAGAATTTAATCGAGAGTTAGCTTTGCATAATATCCGACAAATTGCGCCCCAAGCCAAAATTTTAGAAGTCTCGGCTAAAACAGGCGAAGGGATGGAAAATTGGTGCGAACTTCTGTTGACTTTATGAAGTACAGTAGGGACACGGCAATGCCGTGTCCCTACGGACGCAATGCCGTGTCCCTACGGACGCAATGCCGTGTCCCTAGGGGGATTGATCGATAAGCTGGTGTACTTCATAAGCCTGGAATCTGCTGTATGTCTCAACAACGTCTCTGTTTAAAAATTCAGGGAGCAGTGCAGGGAGTAGGTTTTCGTCCCTTTGTCTATCGCCTTGCGACAGAATTGGATCTGAAAGGATGGGTGAATAATAACGCTCAGGGTGTGGCGATTGAAGTGGAAGGTAATGCGAGCAAACTCAATCTATTTCAAGAACGTTTTCAACAAGAGAAGCCAGCGCGATCGCAAATTCACAGTATAATTAGCGAATGGAAAGAACCGCTAAATTATCAGACATTTGAGATTCGAGAATCATCTAATAATTCTCACAAAAAAACGGCTGTAATCTTGCCAGATATTGCCACCTGTGACGATTGCTTGCGTGAGATCTTTGATGCTGCTAACCGGCGCGATCGCTATCCTTTCACTAACTGCACTAACTGTGGCCCGCGCTATAGCATTATCAGCGCACTACCTTACGATCGCCACAATACCACAATGCACGACTTCCAAATGTGCGCGGATTGCGAAGCCGAATACCACAATCCCTTAAATAGGCGGTTTCACGCTCAACCAAACGCTTGCCCTCGCTGTGGCCCACACTTAGAGCTCTGGAATCGCGATGGGAAAGTATTAGCAACAGGCGATCGCGCTCTATTAGAAACAGCTCAGGCGATTCGATTAGGCAAAATTTTGGCAATCAAAGGATTAGGGGGTTTTCATCTAGTTGTAGATGCGGCTAATTTAGAGGCAGTAACTAAGCTAAGAAAACGTAAACACCGCCCCCATAAACCTTTGGCGCTGATGTATCCCAATCTAGAGAGCATTCAAACAGATTGTCAAGTATCGGAAGTAGAAGCGCAGTTATTACGATCGCCTGAAGCACCGATTGTGCTTCTCCAAAAGCTACCTCACAACAATAGACTTAACCTAATATCGCCTAATAATTCCTGTATTGGCGCAATGTTGCCCTATACACCACTCCATCACTTATTAATGGCAGAATTGCAATTTCCGATCGTTGCAACTAGCGGCAATCTTTCTGATGAACCGATTTGTATTGATCATCAAGAAGCGATCGCCAATTTAGGAAATATTGCCGATTTATTTCTGTTGCATAATCGGGGAATTTCTCAACCTGTCGATGATTCAGTGGTGCGCGTAATTAGCGATCGCCCTGTGCTGTTTCGACGCGCTAGAGGCTATGC
>DMYK01000519.1:1470-2487 GCA_003483675.1 Microcoleaceae cyanobacterium UBA11344 | reverse complement strand
GGACATCTCAAAAATACGATCGCCTTTTCTATTAGTAATTCAATCGCTAATTCAATTGTCATTAGTCAACACATTGGCGATTTGGAGACGACAAAAGCTTTTGAGCATTTTCAACGCATCATTAACCAATTGAGCGAGGCTTATGAATTTCATCCTGAAGCGATCGCCTGTGATGCTCATCCCGATTATCTCTCTAGTCAATACGCGCAGCAGCTATCGCAATCTTTACAAATTCCCCTAATTCCTGTACAACATCATTATGCTCATGTTCTCGCTGGTATGGCAGACAATCAACTCAAACCGCCTGTATTAGGTATTGCTTGGGATGGCACGGGTTACGGCACTGATGGTACGATGTGGGGTGGGGAGTTTCTCAAGGTGACAAATTCTGGCTTTGAGCGTGTCGCACATCTGCGAAAGTTTAAACTCTTAGGTGGCGATAAATCGGCGAAAGAACCGCGTCGCGTCGCATTAGGGATCTTATGGGAGATGTTGGGCGATCGCCTCTGGAATCGCGATTTAGCCCCCTTACAGGCCTTCACAGTGGCCGAATTAGCAATCTTCAAAACTTTATTAACCAAGCAGAGCGACATACCACAAACTTCTAGTATGGGCAGGTTATTCGATGCGATCGCCTCTCTGCTGGGTATTTGCCAAATCGCTAGTTTTGAAGGACAAGCGGCGATCGCCTTAGAAAACCTTTGCTATGCTGCTAATACTGCTGAATCTTACAAACTTAACATTAAATTTGATGTTAAGAATCAAGGAGAAATTGACTGGTCGCCGCTTATTCAAGCTATATTAGAAGATAGGAAAACCGAGATTGCACTTGAAACAATCGCCGCCAAATTTCATAATACCTTGGTGGAAGCGATCGCGATCGTAGCAAAGCAAGTCGGGATCGAGCAAATCCTGTTGACAGGAGGCTGTTTCCAAAATCAATATTTAACCGAGAGAGCGATGTACAAATTGCAGCAAGCAGGATTTAAACCCTATTGTCATCATCAAATTCCACCT
>DMYK01000519.1:0-1457 GCA_003483675.1 Microcoleaceae cyanobacterium UBA11344 | reverse complement strand
ACTTCGCTCAGTCAACGTGCAGTTAGCTGAGCGAAGTAGAAGCTAAGATTAGCGAAGTCGAAGCTAAGGTTAGCCAAGTAGAAGCTAAGGTTAGCCAAGTCGAAGCTAAGGTTAGCCAAGTAGAAGCTATAATCGCCTCAAACAGTAGATTCAGGAGATAAAAATTATGTGTTTGGCAGTACCTGGAAAAATCCTTTCTATTCAAGGCGAAGACTTGATGCGATCGGGTAAAATTAGTTTTAGTGGTGTTGTGAAAGAAGTCAATCTTGCCTATTTGCCAGAAGCGCAGATCGGTGATTATGCAATTATTCATGCAGGGGTGGCGATCGCCACCGTAGATCCAGAAGAAGCAGAACAAACTTTACTAGATTTGCAAGAAATCTCAACCACGATAGATAAAACGCGATGAAATATATTGATGAATACCGCGATGCTAAACTCGCCCAGGAATACGCACAGGCGATCGCCGAAATTACAACCCGCCCTTGGACATTGATGGAAATTTGCGGCGGACAAACTCACACGATCGTCAAATACGGGATCGATCGCCTTATTCCTAAAGAGATCACCCTGATTCACGGGCCTGGTTGTCCTGTCTGCGTCACGCCGATTCAACTAATCGATTGGGCGATCGCGATCGCTGCCAATCCTAACGTAATATTATGCTCATTTGGCGATATGTTGCGCGTCCCCGGTAGCACCACCGACTTGTTGCGCGCCAAAGCCTCTGGTGCAGATGTACGCATGGTCTATTCTCCTCTTGATGCGGTTAAATTGGCAGGACAACATCCCCAGACGCAAGTCGTATTTTTTGCCGTAGGCTTTGAAACCACAGCCCCAACGACTGCTTTAGCGATCGCCCAAGCCGCCCATTTAGGCTTAGACAACTTTTCCATTCTCTGCGCTCATGTGCTTGTACCACCAGCCATGACCGCAATTTTAAGCTCACCCGATCGCACCATGCAAGGATTTTTGGCAGCCGGTCATGTTTGCACAGTGATGGGATATACCGAATATGAAGCGATCGCCGATCGATTTCAAGTTCCGATCATCGTCACAGGTTTTGAGCCTATCGATATTCTCCAAGGAATTTATCTCTGTGTGAAACAGTTAGAAACGGGTAAAGCCGAAGTAGAAAATCAATATGCACGTTCTGTCAAAAGAGCAGGAAACCAACAGGCGATCGCCATGATCAATGAAGTTTTTGAAGCTACATCTAGGCAATGGCGAGGTCTAGAAGAAATTCCTCAGAGTGGACTAAAAATTAAAGAGAAGTATGCAAAATTTGATGCTCAAAATAGATTCGATTCTGCTGCTTTTCAGTCTAGCGAAGTGCGCGAATCACCCCTCTGCATTAGCGGTTTAATATTGCAAGGAACGCGCAAACCCCATGAATGTCCCAGCTTTGGCAAAGCCTGTACACCCGAACGACCACTCGGAGCACCAATGGTTTCTTC
>DMYK01000520.1:18032-18571 GCA_003483675.1 Microcoleaceae cyanobacterium UBA11344 | reverse complement strand
AATCTTTTTAAAGCTCACCCAGAAGTGAAACCGCTATTTGCCAATACTGATATGGGAAATCAAGAGAAAAAGCTGTTAAATTCCCTGGTTTTGGTAGTAGAAAATCTCCGCAACCCAGAAGCTTTAGGGCCAGTGCTCAATGCTCTAGGAGGTAGACACGTCAGCTATGGAGCCATTCCCAAATATTATGGCCCAGTGGGGGAAGCTTTGCTGTTAACATTTGAGCAGTATCTCCTTGAAGATTGGACTCCTGAAGTCAAAAAAGCTTGGTTAGATGCTTTTACAGCTATTACCAGTTTGATGTTAAAAGGTGCAGGTGTAGATCATGCACCAACAACAAATAAATCAGAGATAGCAGAAAATTCAGAACAACAAGCAGCAAAAACAATTACAAAACCTATTGAGCAAAAAATAGAGGAAATTCCACAAGTAGAACCAGCCGAGCAAATATTAACAGAAATACCAGAAGAAGCATCTTCAGAGTTACCTGTAGAGTTACTAGAAAGCAGTTTTGAAAAAGTTAAACCTCGCGCTAATGA
>DMYK01000520.1:17749-17894 GCA_003483675.1 Microcoleaceae cyanobacterium UBA11344 | reverse complement strand
GGTAGACACGTCAGCTATGGAGCTATTCCCAAATATTATGGCCCAGTGGGGGAAGCTTTGCTGTTAACATTTGAGCAGTATCTTGTTGAAGATTGGACTCCTGAAGTCAAAAAAGCTTGGCTAGATGCTTATAGAGCAATTACTG
>DMYK01000520.1:0-17665 GCA_003483675.1 Microcoleaceae cyanobacterium UBA11344 | reverse complement strand
AACTTTAGCAAAACCTTCAACATTAACAGCCGAAACCCCAAAAGAATCTCAGCTATTTCAGCCCACAGCAGAGCCAGAGAAAAAAGCTCTTATATCGATTCAGTTAGATGGTAAAGTTTTCAAAGACATTATCAATAATTTTACCGTTAATTATCAGCAATTTCAGACCCAAATATCAGAACAGCCATTAAGTGAAGTCCTCAAACAAATTCCTAGTAAACTTATTGATGCTTTCTGGGAAGCACCAGTATGGTTAGTCGCTGTACTTGCGGCAGTTATGTTTACGGTATTCCTGATAATTGTCGATGATAATTCTGTGCTGGGAGAGGCTTTAGGTGCTGCTGATACTATCAGTCTGGTGGTGGCGCTAGTTCTATTTATTAAAGAAGCTCCAGATCGCAGGAAGCAATTTCATTACCAAGCTTGGAGTATAGTTGATGCAGCACACAATGTTAAAGTTAGTTATGCCAGAATTTTGGCCCTGCAAGATTTGAATGAGGATGGTGTTTCTTTGAGAGGTTTGGATGCTCCTGGTGCAGAGTTAGTAGATATTAATCTCTCCCATGCTAATCTCAGTAAAGCCAATTTGATGGAAAGCGACTTGAGTAATGCTAATTTGAGCTATGCCAATTTAGATAATGCTAATCTCAGTCATACTAAACTTAGTGCTGCAAATTTAAGTCATGCAAAACTGGGTTTTGCTCGCTTGACTCAGGCTAATCTTAGTAGTGCTAATCTCAGTAATGCTAATTTGATTTGTGCAGATTTGAGTAATGCAAACCTGAGTGGTGCAGATTTGAGAGATGCTAGTTTGAGTGGTGCTAACATGGAGGGTGCTTATCTAACTGGTGCTAATCTCAAAAATGCTAAAGTGAGCGATTATGAACTGAGTAGTGCTTTTCGGGAAGGTGCGATTATGCCTGATGGCTCAAAGTATAAGTCTCTGGAAGATGGGGTCACAAACAATTAAATTTATGTCCGATGGCAAAAAATAGGTCTTGACATCAGGCTGGATATGGTGTTTAATAGATACCACTGCATAACACTCCATACTCGCTAGGGAAATTAGTTGTGAACAGTTTATTGTTTTAGAGTTTCTCAAATCCCAAATTAATATCATGACACTCTGTGCTGGCAAAAAATTAAATCGAGCTATTCCCGAGCGATCCATCATTCCTTTTATTGGGGTTTATGACGTATTTTCAGCCTCTATTGCCGGTCAATACTACGATGGAATTTTTATTAGCGGCTTTGGGTTTGCAGCCAGCTATTACGGATTACCTGATATTGGATTTATTGCTTGGACAGATATTGTCAACTTTGTTCAAAGAGTTAGAACAATCCTACCTAACCACCATATCATCGTCGATATAGATGATGGTTATACCGATGCTGAAGTCGCCTGTCATGTGGTACATTTACTTGAGGCTGCCGGAGCTTCAGGAGTGATTTTGGAAGACCAACAAAGACCTCGGCGTTGTGGTCATGTGGATGGCAAACAAATCATGGAGTTGGATGATTTGGAGAAATTGCAACAAGTTTTAGCAACCCGTGAAGATTTATTTGTCGTCGCTCGTACTGATCATAGTGATATCGATGAGATTGTCCGTAGAGTTCAGGCTTTTGACAAGGTGGGAGCAGATGCAGTTTTAGCAGATGGTCTTACGGATCTTAATGTTTTAAAAACATTAAAGGCAGCACAATCAAAACCTCTGATGTTTAACCAGATCGCGGGGGGCAAATCACCATCATGTAGTTTAGAAGAGTTAGAAAATCTAGGGGTATCTTTGGTCAACTACAGTACCCCTTGTCTGTTTGCAGCTAAGACGGCTATTCATCATGAAATGAAGCTTTTGAAGGAGCGAGAAGGCTTACTACTTAAGGAACTGATCGGCGTTCAGGAATGTAACGATTTTTTGCACCAAAATCTGAGGAATCGTAGTTCTAAATCCTAATCTGTATATACAGCAGATTCCACGTTTATGAAGTACACCCAGATCGGTATCCGTAGGGACACGGCATTGCCTTGTCTAAAGCTGCACTTCATAAACCTGGGATACGCTGTAGCTGTTAGAAGGTCATGCTTCTAACTAAAAAACGCGAGGGGATTTATCCGCGTCGCTTCCGTCTGAAGTCTTTAGACTTGTACTGCCCTTCGACACTTCGACGGAGTTTACCCTGAGCGTAGTCGAAGGGCTCAGTGCGCTGCTACGCTCAGTGTCGATGGGTAGTCGAAGTGCGCGATCATTTCCCACTTATCGGAATTTTTATGATCAATCCCCCACCCTTAACACTTGTCAATACTTTACTCTTGTTTAGTAGCGCATTCATTGCAGGCGGACTTAATGCTGTAGCCGGAGGAGGTAGTTTTATTACTTTTCCAATGCTGATTTTTACAGGAATGCCCCCCATCGCGGCTAATGCTACTAATAATACGGCTCTTTGGTTTGCTCAAATAGCTAGTATAGCAGCTTATTTTAAGGATCTGAATATCCAAAAACGAGCCATGTTGCTGCTGTGTATCACCAGTTTAATTGGTGGCTTGCTTGGCTCTATAGCTTTGTTATATACCTCTTCAGATCTGTTTAAAAAACTGCTCCCTTACCTATTATTATTAGCAACTCTTGTTTTTACCTTTGGCGAACGGCTTAAAAAGTTGTTTCAAAAACAAAGTGAGAAATCATCCCCTGAGCATCCTCCGTTATTAACTATGCTCATTGCTCAACTAATTATCTCCATTTATGGAGGTTTTTTCGGTGGAGGAATGAGTATTTTAATGTTAGCAGCATTGTCATTTTTAGGAATGAAAAATATTCACGAAATGAATGCTTTTAAAGTATTTCTTGCGAGTTGTGTTAATGGTATTGCCATTGTTCCGTTTTGTTTGGCGGGTTTAATAGTTTGGCATCAAGCAATTTTAATGGCGGTGGGTGGAGCACTGGGAAGTTACTTAATCGCCCACTATGCGCGTAAACTAGATCCTAAATTAGTGCGTAAATTTGTGATAGTTATTGCTTTTATTATGACGGGCTACTTTTTTATTCATGGTTAAGGAGCAAAAGCAGCAGATCTAGCAACCGCCCCTGTTGGGACAGGTAGGGGTTTGGAAACCAGACCCTCAAACTGTTAATACGGCGTTTTTCACATTGATGAAGTACACCCTCACCCCCCAACCCCAGTAGTAGGAGAGGGGTTAGGGGGTGAGGTTTTACTTATTTGAAAAGTGCTGTATGATGTCATTCCCGCGAATGCGGGAATCCAAAGAAGCATTCGCTTACTGTACTTCATAAGACTGAGAAATGCTATATTTAGAGTCTTTGCATAAGTCTTGATAAATTAAGTCACCAACAACAATTCAATAAAACGATTCCAGCTCATGGATTCTCCATCCATCATGGGATTTAAAAAGTTTACTTCTTCTACATTAAGTGGCGATTCACCAACACTGGCAAAAGCCAGATTCATTTCATCAATACTGATGGCATTATCCTGGTTGGCATCAGGCAAAAAATAGGTGATGAATTCCTGATAGTTAGACATCAATCGTTGCTGACGCAGTAACAATTCACAAAACTCAGCAAGGTCAATCTCACCACTGCGATCGATATCTAGACAAGGAAATAAATAATCCAATTCTTCTTCTGAGATACCTCTTTTAACTTGCCACAAATGTTCGGCCAATTCTGAAACTGAAAGTGTATTACTGGAATCGGTATCAATAGCATTGAACAGATATTCGAGATCCCCTCTGGTGGTGGCGGAGGCAGACTCAAACAAATATCGCTGGGGTGCCTGCTATTGCTGTTTTCATCTGATGACGAAAGGTGGTGATGATTTCTTTTGAAACTAGGTAACGCTGGCGATGTTCTTCGGGGCTGGCGATCGCGTGGAGGGCAACTGGGACTAATGACGGGAGGGAGAGAGGCAAAAATGCGAAGCCAGTTAAGGGGTGATGGGGATGTAGTAGCAGGTGGTGTTCCCGGATTAAAAAAGGGTTGGGGTATCCAAACTGCGATCGCCAGAAATAGCAATGTTGCCGCAATAAAAGGCAAGGTTAGGGGGGAATTTCATCTGTAGCCAAAGATGCCATTACGGAGACTATTGCGATCGAGATTAAATGCGATCGCGGTCAGTGTTGATGCCAAAAAACCAACCACACTCATCACCCCCACCCAGGGAGATTGGATGAACAAGGCAACTAAAATCAGCAATCCACTGATAGGGTTATTGACAAAAATAACCTGTCCAATGCCCCGCAAATTGTAATTCAGAAAGTCCAGTAGTGGCCGATGAGCTAATCTCTGATTGAGGGTTTGTAACGTTCCGGTGATGGGAAGCAACCGAGTTAAGGGGATGGATTGAGCCGCGGGTAACAGGAATTGAGACAGCAGTTCATGGAGAGGCAACGGTTCATTATTCATTGATGCTTTTTTCTTACTTAGAATGGACTTTTATTGACAGGACTTACGAATGCTTCTATAATTGGTCTGTTTTTGTAGAGGCAATTCATGAATTGCCTCTACAGGTAGTATCTGTGCGTAATTCCTAATTTAGGATATTTGGGCGATTCGCGATCGCATCTACCACACTTTCAAAAATGATCAGAGAGTTTTCCACTATCGTATTCAGGGTATCGAGCAGGGGATTAATTTCGCAGATTTCCCAACAACAAACCCGTGGATCTTTGACCAAGGTTTCGTTAAGCAGCCGCGCTTCTTCGAGAAAAATACCATGAGGGGCAGGAGTCCTTCCATGCAAATCGAGGAATCCATACTATCCAGGTCAAAAGTGACGTAAATCAGAGCCACCCCATTGAGCTTTTCCAAACACTGTTTTGCCACGACATCCGCACCCAAGGTACGAACTTGATCGGTGGTCATATTCAGGATGTGGTGTGTTTCCATCAGGTGATCTTCTGCTTCTTCGATATCTCGCACAGCCACATACACCAGATCGTCAATGCTCAAATTCGCACCATTTGCTAATCCCAGTGCTTTGCACAGATTCCACATTTCTAGGGTGTCTTAGTCTAAGTCATTGATTTTTTTGGCGAAGTTATCGGTGGTAGTTGCGATCGCCAAAGGCATTCCGTGCATATTCCCCGATGGGGTCGTATAGGGTGAATGAATATCGGCATGAGCATCCATCCAGACGACTCCTAAACGGCGATCGGGAAAGGCTTTTTTGATGCCAGCGATCGTCCCCGCCGCCGTTGAACGATCGCCTCCCAATACAACTGGAAACAACCCCGCCTGTAGGGTTTGTGCCACCAATTCACTGGTTCCATTTAACACTTTATACAAAGCATCAATATACTTGGCGTGTTTATGTTTGTGTCCCAGGGCATCTGCACAATTTTCTGTTTGCACTTTCAGGCTATCCAGACTCAAAACACCATTCTCGGCGTGCATGAGGGCAGATTGTTTTTGAATCGCAGCTTCTCTGAGTGCGGCAGTTCCCATAGATTGACCGCCTGTTCCTGCTCCCAATTCAGAATCCACTTCAATCAGCGCAATTGAGGAAAATTCTGCGACTTTCTGGTACTGAAGCAAAATCTTTTTGAAACTGCGTAAAGCCGCGATCGAAATCTCTGATGCAATATTTTTTATTGAAGAGGCTGTTTGCAAAAAAAAGCTGAAGGCAGCAAGGGATAGAACCAACAGACATATATAATGCGATCGATTAGTCTGAAATCATTGTAGCCTAGGGCAAAAGTTGAATTTACGGAGATGTCTAATGAGAGAAATCAGGCAAATAATATCAGGAAAAATTATAGGCAATTACTCAAGCAGTTAAGTATAAAAACAAAACTCATAGTCATGTTACTGGTAGTGAGCATTTGCGCTATGCTCGCAAGCACCTTGCGCGAAGCAAATCGGTAAGTATGACCGGCAGATGTTTCGTCCAATACTGAGATTGATTGCCAATGATGATCTTGAAGTAAATTGCTATCAATTAACCCAAAAAACCAGAATTTAAGTAATATTTTACGCTCGAAAAACAGCAAATTTACGCTTCGATCCACCAAAAAAATTGGCAGTTTCCAATGAATTGTTTTGAGTTTTGACTGTCATTTGTTGCGAATTTAACTTGCATATTTCACTACTACTTGCATATAGTCTCAGGATAGCGGGGCGTAGATAGAATTACTGAGATTTTCAAAACATCTAGTTATTTGTGGCAAAAAACTCTAGTAAATTTACGGTATCAAATACCGCAAAAAAGCTTTAATTTGTATCTCAAGATGTTGTTTTCGTTAATTGCTGCTACACACGAAAACAAACTCACTGCTGTGGGTGAAGCCTTTCAAATCAGGAATATCTAATGAACATAAAATATGGACTGACCGCTATCCTTGGGACATATTTACCACATGAGGAGCCTCAACCGTTATGGCTACAATAACAGGCACAATCAAAGTCAACATAAGTCATGGCGAATTCGCGGGTGTCTACACTGGTGACTTTTCCTACGACGATACGCATCTGACCAAAGTCGGCACGGAATCCATGACTGTCAATGGTGGAAATGGAGATCGACCGGGACTGCTATCTCTGAACTTTAGATTTCTGGACTTTGCGGAGGGCTTAACTCCTGTCACCTATAAGGCCAGTGATGATTTAAACTTCCCAGATAATCCTGTTTTGGCTTTTGAGAACGGAGTCCCCACTCAATTTGGCTTCAACGTTTTTGGGGTAAATGAGAGTGGAGTTTTGGATGGAAATAACAGATTTATGTTTGGAGATCCCGGGATATTTCAGTTCTTCTTGCGAGAGGGAGCTGTTACAGGTGGGGGGCTTGTGACCTTAGAAATTAACGAATCTCCTCCTGAACCTACTCCCGTACCAGAGAACGCCTCCCCCTTCGCCTCATTTTTGGCTTTTTTGGGATTGGGTGGAGTTCACTTGTGGAGAAAGTCTAAAAAGGCAAACAAATAATCATCTTTACCAAGATAACTTGAGAGGAATAGACAATGACAGCGATAAATACTCCGTTTTTGGTGACAGGTGGCGAAACTAACAGACCACCTAGCAATGCTTTTAGTCCAAGTCAGCGTCAAATAAATATCCGTGCGCCCTTCTCTCTTCCCTCTGCCGAGCAATGGAATGGTCAAAAAGTATGGTTGCTGATTCCTGGTTTCACAGCACCCAGCGATTCTTTTGATGCAACTCTGGCGAAAGCCATCAATGATGCTAACCCAAACGATACAGTTTTAGCCCTTGATTGGACTCAAGTGAGCGGCACCCCAACAAATAATGCAACATTAGGGATTGCTAGAGGAGACCTTTACAGGTCTGGTTCGTGGATTACCCCAGTAGCAACAGCAATCCGAAACAAACTTGTGGAGTGGGGAATGCCAGCCGCAGCACTCAATATTGTTGGTCATAGTCTTGGTGCTCACCTTGCCAGCGATATTGCCGCCAGTTTCAATACCACCTACGGGAGTCAAGTTGGTTCGGTTACAGCCCTTGATCCAGCATCAAATAGCGCGAAAATTGTCAGTCCCTACGATACAACTAATGGCTTCGATACTGACCTATCAAATGGATATGTATTAGATAAAAAGGGAGGAATTGCAGACCCAATCGAACGCTTAGACTTTGGTGCTACGGCTTCAAGAAGAAGTTTTAATGGCATCAGTAGTGTAGCAGGAAATGAAGCTCAAGCTGGAACTGCCAAGGAATCTTTCCTGTTTGACTTCGGTACCACTGCGAACGATCAACACAGCCGTGTCGTCACCACACAAATTTGGTGACTAATGCAGCCGACAATTCTCGTTTAGCCACCAATATTCTGGGTCTGAGTGACACGCAGGCCAATCATCCATTTCGACCAAACTTTTATAAAGGGGATTCTCCTAACTCTCTTCAAGTGCATGAAGGAGTGATTCCCGTTGATGCTCAAGATAATCCTTTGTTTCTGGTTGCTGCTAAAGCTGCTGGCGGAACCAACGATCGCTTTATCTATGGGACTAACAGAGACGACGAATTCAGATTAAGTGGGAGTTTTGCGAAATATTACAACAACAACGGCAACCATACTTATAATGTTGGTAACGGCAACGATCTTGTGTTTGGTGGCACAGGTAATGACATCATCTTCGGCGGGGCTGGAAATGACACTGTTGATGGCGGAGATGGGAATAATCAGATCCTTGGTGAGGAGGGTAATGATTTTCTCTATGCTGGCACAGGTAATGACACCATCCACGGCGGGGAGGGAATTGACATCATCAATGGCGGAGATGGGACTAATGACATTTATGGCGATGCGGGGAATGATTATCTGACTGGTGGAAACGGCATTAATAGATTGTTTGGTGGTTCTGGAAACGATATTCTAGAAGGTGGTACGGGTCTTAACTTACTCAAAGGTACAGACACCAACACGATGTTGAGTGATGAGGTAGATACTTTAATTGGCAACCCTGACGCCAGACAAAACACATTTTATATTGGTGATAATACAAGAAATTGGTACTCAGCCAATGGTGGGAATGATTACGCCCAAATAGTTAACTTTAATCCAGTAACTGACATAATTTTAGGTGGCGTGAATATTGAGGCGCAAAACCTCATCACTCAAACTTTTCTCTGGGCTGGAGGTGAATTGATTGCAAAGATTGAGGGTTTGTGGGCTTCGCAACTACAGGACCAGTTCCCTACAAGAATATTTTAGGTTTGACTTCTCCCCGGTCTTGCAGAGGCGGCTGTGATTCGTAATACTTTGCACGGTCTATGACCGTGCTTTTTCACCAGCCCCAAGAATGGTAAAATTGCCACAAGCCGAAAAGAAAAGTATTCCCGATCGCTAGGGCGTGTTTTCAAACCCGGAGATCCCCCCTAGCCCCCCTTAATAAGGGGGGGACAAGAGCACTCAAAGTCCCCCGACTATCAGGGGGATTTAGGGGTATCTCAATATGATTGGAAAGTTTGAAAACACGCCCTAGCCGCCTCATCTGCCGGGCAGGCCATACTTACCGCTTTGCTTCGCGCTTCGATAATTTGACCGATCTCGCGCCCCAAGCTTGGTTGACGTTCAATCATCGTATTTACAGCATCTGAGTAGACGACAAGAACTTGCAAATCGTCAGCGGCGACGATCGATATCGGACTCGGTTCCCCACTAAACAGTGCCATCTCACCAAAAAACTCACCGCGCAAGATAGTCATTACCTCCAACTCCATGCCAAACTTGTTCGTGACTGTGACCTTAGCCTCACCCGCAATGATAATGTACAAAGCATTACCAAGCTCGCCCTGCCGGATGACTTTCTCTCCCGCACCAAACTTCTGTAAAATAGTTCCCTTAGTTAAGTCATCCAAATTTTTCGCTTCTCTAGCTAAAGGCATAAATCCGGGAATTGAGTGCAGGCTTTGGGCTAACTTACTTGAAGCGCTATCTGGCTTATCAGCAGCTTCCACAGCATACTCGTATCGGTAGCGATATAGCGTCAGGTTGTTCCGCTGCGCTGCGTACCAGACTCGCGTCATAAATCGATCGAGTATCTGCTCCACATCCTCAAAGTTTTGGATAAAAAACTCCACCTCATAGATAATTGCCGTCTCATCATAGGATGTGGTTTTGATCTCTGGTTCCGGTTCGGCTAATATTCCTTGTGTAGCTAAAGCTGTACTTGTTAGTACCTGCTTCACGAGGTTAGGAGGGGTATCGTAGGAAAAGCCAATATTGATCCGTTGGTTATAAATGCGTTCTGGTTGGCTGTAATTACGGATTATTTCTTTGCCAATCAACTGATGAGGAACAATAATCACTTCACGCTCGAGAGTTAGCAGACGAACCGATCGCCAATTAATATCAATTACCTGACCTTCGATATCACCAATTCGCAACCAATCACCCACACTGAAGGGGCGTTCTAGCAGCAGCGCAATCCCAGACATAATACTACCCAATGTGTCCTGAAGCGCCAAACCGAGCACGATCGAGCTAACGCCTAATCCAGTAGCAAGACCGGCCAAATCCGCACCCCAAACTGCCGCCAGTACGATCGCACTTCCCACAAGCACCAAAAACAACCTAGAAAGGTCGATCAGCAGTTTGGGCATTCGTCCCCGCCATGTATTGGCCTCCGCTTCTTCAAACAAAATCACATTAAACAGCGAGAGAGAGGCGTAGATCGCAGATATCCAGAACAGCGTTGCGACGAGCTTGGGAAAATTCCCGTTAACGTCAAGCTTCACGACATTCCTGATTAAAAGCATCAGCATTAAGACGGGCAGAACCAGGTTTTTTACAACCACCAGGGTAGCCGCCAGGGGTTTACCGCTCCTTTGTAGATGATAAATAATCTCTCCTAGTAAAACGACCAGGAGTGGGAAGCCTAATCCGACAATTACCGCCCAGGTCTGCCAGTCGTTTGAAAAGCTTAAATTACTCATAAGTTGTTGTGCATTTAAATTGTATATTTCGCTCCCATATCAAAAATCCTTTCCCCCTCTCCCCTTCTCCTCTTCTCCCCCTCTAATACCATAAACAATCTAGATTCATAAAAGCTTATACCTCTTCCTCTCGAACACTTACAGTCAGCTTAGAACTTTTGAGTTGCCAAGCCACTAGCTGTTCTTTTCCAGGTTCTTGAATTTCACCAACCAGCTCAAAATCGTAGAGTTCGGGCAGCCGATCGCAGATGTCTTGAGACACGAAGATCGATCCGGGCGGACAAGCCGACTTCAACCTATTGGCAATATTTACAGTATCGCCCCAAACGTCGTAGAGCAATTTATTTTTGCCAATCACGCCTGCAACCACATCTCCTGAATTGATGCCGATTCGCAGGTCTAGATGCAAGCCTTTTTCATAATTAAATCGGCGAACAAAAGACAGCATTTCCAAAGCAAAATCTACCGTGCGTTTGTCATGATCCAGACGCGGCACACTAAGCCCGCATACAGCCATATAACCGTCACCAATAGTTTTAATCTTCTCCAAACCGTATTTATCGGTCATTTCATCAAAGGCTGTTACCAGTTCATTAAGCAGGCTCACAACCTCTTGAGGGGACATTGATTGAGTGAGCTTAGTGAATCGATCGAGGTCGGAAAATAAGACCGAGACATTAGATATCTGATCGGCAATTTCTCGATCGCCCTGTTTGAGGCGTTTGGCTATTGCTGGACTAAATATACTTAAGACTAATGCTTCATTTTCGCGATTTTTCTGTTCGATTAGTTGAGTTTCGGCACGAAGGCTGCCTATTGTTTGGTTAAATGACTTAGCTAAATCTCCAAATTCATCTTGCGAACCAGATTTGACAACGGCATCAAATTCCCCAGCCCCCACCTTGTCGGCGCTAGCGATTAACATCTTGATGGGTTTGACAAAGATTGCGGTCAGCCACATGGCCACAAGCGTGATTAGCGCGATGATTAAAGTAGCCCCAATCAAAACTGTTTTTTCAAACGAGTGAATTGAGGCATAGGCTTCAGAAACATCAATCTCCGCCAAGATCACCCACCTCAATCCATCAATATCTAGTGGAGCATAAGAACTCAAAACAGGAATATTACGATAATCGTCGATCGCCTGCGTGTCTTGTTTCCCAAACAAAGCTTCCTTCACTCCTTTTGTTTGCACTTCCTGTAGGAGGATCGATCAAAAACATATCGTAATAACCGTATTTTTCAACTATATTGCGAAAAATGGGGTGGTAGCGGGCGTGAGCGCGGCTGTAAGCGCTGGCGTCGCCAGGATTGTCAAGGAGAAGTTTCTTGCCAATGGGGTTGGGGTTAGCAGCGATGTAGTGGTGCTACAAGTAACGGGCAGCGGCTGTTTTTGGCGTGTAGGATGCCAGAACGGGAGAACCATCGTTAGTTTTCGCTAGTTTGGGTATAAATTGTGTCTGGTAGTAAGTATCAATTTTTGCGTCAAAATCCGCTGGTACTGTCGATTGTTCAAGCTGGCGGTAGGCTGTCTTGAACTCCTGCATGGCACCGACGACTGTCAAGTCTTCGCTTAGGGTTTCGCTATGGTTATGAAGGGTTTCAAAATAATCTTGGATTTGATAAGTTTTGGCAGCCCGAAGGCTGGTTAATTGGTTGAATACTTTTTCGGTCAGAATCGCTTTACCAGTGCTAGAGGATATATAAGTGATCGCGAACATAGCGCAAAGGCTGACTACTAGTAACATGACTATGAGTTTTGTTTTTATACTTAACTGCTTAAGTAATTGCATCGGATTTTTCCTGATATTATTTGCCTGATTTCTCTTATTTCCCCTGATTTTTATCATTGCTTAAGAATTAGAATTAAAGGGTAATCTCTCATTATTGTTGGCGATCACATTTCAGCACACCAAAGCTTTTATACTACTGCGGGGTAATGTTCGGGAATTGTCCCATATCCAACGTGTTTTGCTCCTAGATTTTTGAGAGCCTTCTCTAAAACCTCTGGCTTGCGAAGATTTTCTACTACCAAGACTAAAGAGGCTAACAAAAGTTTCCGTTGTTTTTCCATATTAGTTTGGGCCAACAGTGGTTGCACTTGTGGGTGAGCGGCAAACAGGTTTTCGTAGAAGCTGGCGGCAAATTCTCCCGCGTGAGGTTTAATTTTCTGGAAATTTTGCTCTAAAAGTTCAACATTTAAAGACATAATTTTGTTTCTCTGTTTAAAGTTGACGATCCCTTGTCTAAAGACAGGTTTTTTTTAGTATACCAGCTCTGATGAATTCTTTTGATATAGTATTTGGCACGCGAGAGTTTATTTGCTGCATTTTCCCGACTTTGAGTTCTAATATCAGGTTCTGGTAACTACTTATAATAAAGAATCTACCTCAGCAAATCTCAGGCCTCTTCTAATTATAACTGTTTAAGGGAACCCGATCTAACAAGTTCATTGCATATTAATTGCCTGAACTAGGTTTTTCAATATTGAAATTGACGAACAGTGGAGAAACGGAATCTGTAAATTGCGAGTTATTGAACTTAGATCTGACAGAATTTACAAAGGTTCTGTCAGCTCCATTAGTATCAACTCTGGGCGATCGCCACTTATGCTCCAACTGGGGATGCAATAGCAGAGACAACGTTCAGGTTGGCAACCAACCCATAGGTTGATATGTACTCTTCTAACTCTGCTAAATCAACAGTGCCATTTTTATCGCTGTCAAGAATGTTAAAAAGATAATCAGTGACGTAGCTTCTGACTTCTTCAGAGCTACGTTCGCCTGTTGTCATATCTTCGATTAGCCCTAACAAATCCATAATCTCAGTTCGAGCGAGCGACTTACTGCCATCAGTATCCAATTGCAGGAAAAGCTTTTTAACATCTTCTGTTGCTACTCTCGAAGAGCGCAGTGTTTCTCTCAATATGTCATTGCTGAATGAAGTCATAAACAATATCTGCTCGACAAGTGGAATGCAGAAAAATCCCAGTGCTGCCCAAAAAACTGCATACTTCACATCCGCAGTAGTTGCACTAACACCGATGAAAAGAGCCGCCCAAAGGAAAAAGTTTGGGTTCACAAGTAGGATATAAGCATCCTGAGCTTCTGCCTTGCTTAGCTTGCCTTTTGTCAACGTTAATGGGTAAATTGGCAACCTTTAATGTAGCCAGAAGCGCCAGGGGAGCAACAATTGATAACGTTCTTGACAAGACAGCCGACGGATCAAGATTACCGCCCCAAAGCACGGATAAAACTGGGGAAGCAAGAGCGATTTCACAGGTTTGCCTAGCGCGTCTCATGTGAGAGACATATACTGCATCAAATTTTGTACCTTTTTTCTTCAGGTCAGAACCTGCTTGACGCGCTTGCAATCGGCCAAATGATGTGAGGTCAACATCCAGAACTCCGGCAAAAATGTTGCGTTCGTTACTGGTGCTTTCACCGTGCCGAATGAAGTAGACAAGTCCTAGCTTTTCTGCATTTAATTCTTTTTGTGAAGTCGCAGAAGTTGCGGCTGCATTCTGGAATTGATCTGCAAATTCGATCGCTCCATTTTCGGTACTTTCTACCTGGTCATCTAAGTTTCTAGTATCCATGATTCACTTTAGCCTTAAACAGGATTTAGATTCTTTTCTAACGTTGAAGTTTCAGACTTTCAAGTCAGACCAGTTAATCAAAAAAATCACTATACCACGAAAGCACGGTCAAAGACTGTGCTGAGTTATACAGCACTTTTCAGGTAAGTAGATACGCGAAACCCGGTTTCTTGATGAAACCGGGTTTCTGGGATGTACTTCATAAACCTGCAATTTGCTGTATATGCACAATTTATACCCTAAACCCGCCCCTAAGCTGCTGCGCGTCTAAATAATCTGTTGGTTTGGGAGGGCGAGAGGGAGAGAGGTATCTGGGCGATCGCATCTAAATTGTGCCCCTGCTGCGTTGGGGGAAAAGGTCAATCCTAAAATATCCTTGTAGGGAACTGCGACTCTAGTTGCGAAGCCCAAAGACCCTCAATCTTTGCAATCAATTCACTTCCAGACCAGAGAAAAGTTTGAGTGAAGAAGTTTTGCGCCTCAATATTCACGCCACCCAAAATTATATCAGTTGCTGCATTGAATTTCTCTATCTTGGCGTAATCATTCAGACCTGCGGTTGAGTACCAATTTCTGGTACTATCACCAATATAAAATACGTTAAGGGATTTACCGCTATTGCCAATTAAAGTATCTACTTCAACATTAGACAGACTGTTGTTTTCTGAACCTCTTAATATGTTTTGACCGGTACCACCTCCGAGAGTGTCGTTTCCCAAACCACCAAACAAGATATTAATGCCATTTCCACCAGTGAGATAATCATTACCCTCCTCACCACGAATGGTATTCCTGCCATCGCCGCCCAAGATGTTGTCATTTCCAGCTCCGCCAAAGATAGTATCATTACCAGTACCAGCCGTGATATTGTCATCGCCCTGGTCGCCACGGATGGTATTGTTCCCATTTCTGCCGGTAATGTTGTCATTGCCATTCCCGCCAAAGATGGTGTCATCACCTGCGCCAGCACTGAGAAAATCATCACCATCCTCACCAAAAATCGAATTATTCCCCTCTCCGCCATCAAGGGCGTCAACTCCTTTCCCGCCTAAGATGATGTCATTACCCGTGCCAGCAGAAACGATGTCGTCCCCATCCCCAAAATAATAAGTATGGTTGCCGTTGTTGTTGTAATATTTCCCAAAAATACCAGTTCCTATTAATGTGTCGTTTTTGTTAGTCCCATAGATGATAGGGCGCACGGATAGTTATTTGACGCTGACTTGGACTAAAAGCATTGGTAGGTGGTCTGTTAGTTTCGCCACCTGTCACCAAAAACGGAGTATCTATCGCTGTCATCGTTCATTCCTCTCAAGTTAGGTTGGTAAAGATGATTATTTGTTTGCCTTTCTCGACTTTCTCCACAAGTGAGCTGCACCCAAGCCCAAAAAGGCAAACAATGAGGCGAGGGGGGAGGCGTTCTCCGGTACAGCAGTAGGAGGAGATTCATTAATTTCTAAGGTCACAAGCCCCCCACCTGTAACAGCTCCATCTCGCAAGAAGAACTGAAATATCCCCGGATCTCCAAACATAAATCTGTTATTTCCATCCAAAACTCCACTCTTATTTACCCCAAAAACGTTGAAGCCAAATTGAGTGGGAACTCCGTTCTCAAAAGCCAAAACAGGGTTATCTGGGAAGTTTAAATCATCACTGGCCGTATAGGTCACAGGAGTTAAACTTTCCGCAAAGTCCAGAAATCTAAAGTTCAGGGATAGCAATCCTGGTCGAGCTTGATAGTCACCATCATTCATGACCAGGAACTCTGTGCCGACTTTGGTCAGATGGGTATCGTCGTAGGAAAAGTCACCAGTGTATACCCCTGCGAATTTGGGATCGGTGACGTAGGCGACATCGACCTTGACTTTGATTGTGCCTCCTATTGTGGCTGCCATAGCGCTCGCTCCTCCGAATGTGGATATCAAATATGTTCCCAGGATAGCGGTCAGTCCATATTTTATGTTCATTAGATATTCCTGATTTGAAAGGCTTCGCCCACAACAGTGAGTTTGTTTTCGTGTGTAGCAATTAACGAAAACAACATCTTGAGACAAAGAATAAAGCTTTTTTGCGGTATTTGATACCGTAAATTTACTAGAGTTTTTTGCCACAAATAACTAGATGTTTTGAAAATCTCAGTAATTCGATCTACGCCCAGCTTCAAGTTAGGTTGGTAAAGATGATTATTTGTTTGCCTTTTTAGACTTTCTCCACAAGTGAACTCCACCCAAGCCCAAAAAGGCCAACAATGAGGCCAAGGGGGAGGCGTTCTCTGGTACGGGAGTAGGAGGAGATTCGTTAATTTCTAAGGTCACACTCCCCTCACCTCCAATAGTTCCATTTCGCAAGACGAACTTAAATATCCCAGGATCGACAAACATAAATCCGTTATTTCCACCCCAAACTCCGCCATCATTTCCCGGAGCAACTTGGAAGCCAAATTGAGTTGGAAGTCCGTTCTCGAAATACAAAAGCGGATAGTCTGGAAATCCGTCAACATCTCTGACCGTATAGGTAACAGGAGTTATGCCATCAGCAAAGTCCAGAAATCTAAAGTTAAGAGATAGCAGTCCTGGTCGAGTGCGACTTCCACGACCATTGATGGTCATGAATTCATCGCCGATTTTGGTCAAATGTGTATCGTCATAGGCAAAGTCACCAGTGTAGACACCCGCAAAGTCGCCCTTACTTACATCAACCCTAATTGTGCCTCCTATTGTGGCTGCCATAGCGGTCGCTCCTGCGAATGTGGATATTAAATATGTCCCAAGGATAGCGGTCAGTCCATATTTTATGTTCATTGGATATTCCTGTTTTGAAAGGCTTCACCCACAACCGTGAGTTTGTTTTCGTTTGTAGCAGCCATTAACGAAAACAACATCTTGAGATACAGATTAAAGCTTTTTTGCGGTATTTTATACCGTAAATTTACTATAGTTTTTGAGCCAAAATTAGGATATATTGAAAATATCAGTCAAAAGAAACCGGGTTTTTATCGAATTTGCGGGTGACAATGCGTCGAGTCGTAAAAAACCCGGTTTCTGGAGCCTCATGCGTCCATACTGACAAAAGAAACCGGGTTTTTATCGAATTTGCGGGCGGCCATGCGTCGAGTCGTAAAAAACCCGGTTTCTGGAGCCTCATGCGTCCATACTGACAAAAGAAACCGGGTTTTTATCGAATTTGCTGGCAGCAACGAAGTATTTTCGTAAAAAACCCGGTTTCTGGAGCCTCATGCTCACAACTCAAAATTATCGATCGCCCAATGCCATTTTTTCTGATTAAGCCGATCGCAAATTTGCACTTTCTCAACCGCCAAATGTTGCTGAAATTCCGGTTTTTCCAGACCGCTGCGCCACATTACCAGAGCATCTTCTCCGGTGTCTTCGTAGTATCGTTTCCGCCGTCCTGCTTCTTTAAAACCAAATTTTTTGTACAAATCAACTGCTGCCAAATTGGACGATCGCACTTCTAAAGTCGATCGCTCTAATTGTCTGTCACAAGCCGATTTTAGCAAAGCCCAAAGCAAAGCTTGTCCCAAACCCTGACGTTGAAAACTAGGATGAATTGCCAGCATGATAATGTGAGCTTCCTCTAAAATCGCCCACAAACAACCCACACCGATGAGAGTTGGCGAAATCTGTAGGGGCGGTGCCCCCTGGCC
>DMYK01000495.1:2310-3405 GCA_003483675.1 Microcoleaceae cyanobacterium UBA11344 | reverse complement strand
AGTGTAATCGATTCAATTCAAGGCGCTCTCAATGCGTCTGGAGTTCAAACAACTGTCGAGCTAATACCCGGCTACAGCCCCCAAAGAGTCGAAGAATTTGCCGCTCAATTCAACCGCAAATGGTCGTTAATTTTTATTGACGGAGAACACGGAGGATTGGGGCCATTAAATGACGCAATTGTTTGTGAAAAATTTGCCGAAGAAGATGCAATAATTTTATTTCACGACTTAGCTGCTCCCGCTGTTGCTAAAGGTTTAGATTACTTGAAAGAAAAGGGATGGCATACTGTAATTTATCAAACAATGCAAATTATGGGTGCTGCTTGGCGGGGCAATGTCGAGCCAGTCAAACATCAACCAGATCCTCATATTTCCTGGCAGTTACCAGCACATTTGCAAGGCTATGATGTTATATCGTTTCCGGTTGCATCGGAATGATTTAACCACAGAGGCCACAGAGAACGCAGAGGGAGATAAGAGAAATGAATACAGGACGATGCTATCGGAAGTGATATTAGTTACTCGGCGATTGAAACCGCTTCTACACGAACAAAGTCCCAGCAGAGGGGGACTAAAGAGTAATGACATTCAGAAAGCGATTAACCTGTTTTTCCCAAGTCCAATCTAACATGAAATTAGCCGCAGCTAGACCTCGATTTTTTGCTTCTTCGCGATTAGTATAAATTTGTTCTAAAGCCTCGACAACTTCTTCAACATCAGACTCTCCCCAGCCTTCTATACCTGAAAAATGAGCAGTCGGTTTAACTCGTCGCTGACTTAATAAAGGATAGCAATTGTTGCTGTGAATCAAATCTAAATGACCAGTATTTGCTGATAAAATAGTAGGAATTCCGCAGGCCATACTTTCCATTGCGACTAAATTAGTGCCGCCTTCGCAGCGATTGGTGAAAACGGCTGCATCGGCTTCTCGCAATATTTGTCCGGCGAGATGATTGGGAATTAAGCCGATATCGATAAAAGAGTCAATAGGTAAACCGTTAGCTACTAACCATTGCGAAATTCCTAAACTTCCGTCGCGGTTAATATTGGGAAGTCCGACAACGTTTCCTACTTGTTCAATTCCCAGCATATATT
>DMYK01000495.1:0-2277 GCA_003483675.1 Microcoleaceae cyanobacterium UBA11344 | reverse complement strand
AATATCTTGACCTTTGCGATATTCGAGTTTGCCACCGGAGAAGATGACAAAGCGATCGCCAAATAGATTAGATTTAGGTGCTGGATGGAAAATTGCGGGGTCAATCCCTTGATTTACCATCGCCACATTAGTCAAGCCGTAGCTTCTCAAAACATCGGCATTCCAGTTAGAACCGGCGATGATCAAACTATATTTTTTGGCTTTTTCTAATGCTTCTGCTGTGATTCTGGTGTCTTCAAAAAAGATGACTCCTACTTGAGAATCACTGGTAATTTGATTTTCAACACCAGATGATGCTAAATTATTGCCGAGGGCGTAAAGTGCTGGAAAGTTGCAATTTATCTGTTTGTCTGAATTGGCGGTTACTAATTCTTGAAAAAGTTTTTGCTTTTCTACTAAGGGCAATAACAGCGATTTATGCAGCGGATTGATTAATTCTGAGATGGAAGGTGGTGCTAAAAGTGCAACTTCCCAGGCGGGATTTCGCAGCAGTTGCAGTGTTAAATTCATGCCGTAAATTCCCCAACCACTGGTAACGCTGACTGGCCATGTGATGCCAATTCCTGTTAGTTTTGGGGGTGTTTGTGGGGGTTGAATTTGAGGCGGAGCCTCTGGTTCTGCGTTACCAGGCTGAGCCTGGGAACGAGTGGAAATTAGGTGTTCTAAGGCTGTTTTTAGGCGATCGCACACTCCATCCCAATCACCGGCTTTTTGCTGCCTAAACAACCGCACAGTGGGATACCAAGGGCTATCTTCACGCTCCAACATCCACCGCCAATCGGGTACAAAAGATAGCAAAATCCAGACTGGTTTACCCAAAGCACCGGCTAAGTGCGCGACAGCAGTATCTACACAAATTACTAAATCGAGTTGGGAAATAATGGCTGCGGTGTCGGCAAAATCTCCTAACTCTTCGCTCAAATCCGATATTTGCTGTTGATTTAATAAAGTACGTGAAGCGCAGCTATCCCGCAGGGAATCGCCCGGTGACAAATCTTTCTGAAGGCTATAAAAACTCGCTCCCGGAATATCTAAGAATTGCATAAAATTGGTCAATTTACACGATCTATCATTATTTTTTCGGTGCAGCGGGCCGCCCGCCCAAACAATCCCAACTTTTAGTTGATTGCTGGGTTTTATCAAAAATTTAGCATTCTGGGGGGGAGCTAAATAAGGAATATTAACGGGTAGGTTTTCCCAAGTTGTACCCAGAATTTTGGGCAAACTCATCAGCGGCGCTTGTACTTGAAAATCCGGCAAATCCTTCGGTCTTGATACTACATGATCTATCCCTGCAACTCCTTCAAATAAACGCTGCAACGATTGATGACAAGCGACAATAACTTGGCCACCTTTTTGTTTAACTAAAGCTGCATAACGGATAAAATGAATGGTGTCACCTAAACCTTGTTCTGGGTGTAGCAAAATGGTTTTCCCCTGCAAATCATCACCATCCCAAAGCGGTTGGGCGAAATATCTGGGTTCCAATTCTTGAGTTTTCCAGCGCCATTCATACTCAGCAAAACCGCGCTCCAAATTGCCAGTTAAGAGTAAGGCTAAAGCTAGTCTAAAATGAGTATTCGGTGAGTCTGAAGATAGTTGAATTGCTCGATCGTAATAGTCGATAGCCTCTGCAACTTTTCCCTGTTCTTCGAGAGCGCAACCTAAGTATAAGTTAGTTTCACCCTGATTTGGATTGATTTCTAGGGCTTGTTGATAATGGGAAATTGCCTCTGATATTAGCCCGTCTTGTTGTTTGAGATAGCCTAAATAACTATGGGCTTCTGCGTGCTGGGGATTCATAGCAATTACTTGTGCATATCGGGCGATTGCGGCTGCTTTTTGACCCTGTTTTTTGAGAGCATTTGCTATGTGAAATTCTACCTGCGCGGGTGATAATAAATGAGACTGTAGGGGCGGTGCCCCCGTGCCCGCCCTGTCTTGTGCCCCCGTGCCCGCCCTGTCTTGTGGAAGGTGCGTGCGGGCCATCTCTTGTAAGGCTGTTTTTAGGCGATCGAATACTCCCTCCCAATCGCCCGGTTTTTGCTGACGAAACAGTCGCGCCGTCGGATACCAAGGGCTATCTTCGCGCTCCAACATCCACCGCCAATCGGGTACAAAAGACAGCAAAATCCAGACGGGTTTTCCCAAAGCACCGGCTAAGTGGGCGACAGCAGTATCGACACAAATTACTAAATCCAATTGCGATATCACTGCTGCGGTATCGGCAAAATCGTTTAAATGATCGCTCAAATCTGTGACGGGAATTTGATTTAA
>DMYK01000046.1:12599-12956 GCA_003483675.1 Microcoleaceae cyanobacterium UBA11344 | reverse complement strand
TCGTGACTCAAATAACGTAGTCAACTAAGACTTAGGCTGGTCAGAATGGCTTGTTTGATTACTCTTGCAAGCCCCGTCCCTTAAGGGCGGGGTTCCTGACTCAGGTGATAGTACAAAGAACATCTCCTAATTTTTTTTTGCTAAATTGTTTTTTTTAAAATATCACCTGCTGCATCTATCTTGTCCTACCACTGCTTCGATCGGTGATAATTTTATAAATGTTTACATTTTGCTTAATAAAAATATATAAATTTGTCTGTGATCTGGAACAAAAACAACATATTTCTTAAACTAATGACAGTTTTGACTTAAGTGATATAATAGTATCTTCAAGAATGAGTCTGTAAGCCTTATGCT
>DMYK01000046.1:11864-12570 GCA_003483675.1 Microcoleaceae cyanobacterium UBA11344 | reverse complement strand
TTACCGGAGATTTGGGTAAAAGCCCCGTCCTTTTAGGACGGCTTTAATTTTTTCTGTTTGTTTCAGGCTTGAGATTGTGAGCGTCAACCGTAAAGATTCTTGAAACAGTCGATTTATAGCCACTGTCCGTAAAAACAGTGCTATAATAGTTCCATGATTGTACTGGAGTTCGCGTTAAAAGGTAAGCCACAGCAATACCGGGTCGTAGACGAAATGAGCCGCACAGCTCAGTTTGTCCGAAACAAAGCTCTTAGATACTGGATCGACAATCAAGGAGTTAAACTATCCGACCTCTACAAGCAATGTGCCATCATGGCTAAAGAGTTTGAATGGGCCGGAAAACTTAACTCAATGGCACGTCAAGCTACGGCACGAACGATGCCCTTTTTGCTATCCTACGTTTTTTCTCGAATTGCAAAGCTAAGAAGCCAGGAAAAAAAGGGATACCCACAATTCAAAAAGCAGACTCGTTCCGTAGAATATAAGACTTCAGGTTGGAAGCTTTCCACTGATAAAAGATGTCTCACTTTCACAGAAAAGTTAATTAATTACGAATTACGAATTACGAATTACGAGGGGATAATTCGTAATTCGTAATTTTTAATTCGTAATTCTAAGTGGTGACATCAACGGGCAAGCCGACTGATTGAACCAAGAATCAAGAGTGCCTGTATGCCGAGGAGTGTCAAGGCATTCCGATCGCAAT
>DMYK01000046.1:0-11789 GCA_003483675.1 Microcoleaceae cyanobacterium UBA11344 | reverse complement strand
ACTGCTACCTCCAAACATTTATCTAGGCCAACTTGAGCGCGGCTGATATGAGAATGCCACTGATCGCATTCTCCGGCTTGCTGAAACCCAATCGTTTTGGTTAGCAAATTAATCTCTAACTGATGGTGGAATCGATAATTTAGCGGTGCTGTATCCGGCAAATCCGACAGCGGAATCAGGCTGTTGTGCATCGGGCGATCGGGATAAAACCACAACAAATTCAACTCCGGCGGGCAATCAATTCCCGGCCGAATACCCGCCTTAAAGTCGGCGCGAATGTAAAAATTCAAGTGATCCACCCCGTACCAAAGCCGCTGAATTGCAGAACTGCGGTGCATTGTACCCCTCGCTCCCCCAACTTCAATCCGGCCAGCCTTGTCCCAATCCTGTTCATTACCAATACCGTCAATCACCGGGTGAATAAAGCTCAGCGGTTGGTGGTCGCCTTGAACTTCGTGCACCTCTACTTGCCGGCGTACTTCCGGGGGTACGGGTTCGTTGAGAGCTTCATAAATTGCCGCTACGTGTTCCCGGAATAGCTGATCGAACATGGCATCTTGGTTCGACGTGTGGCCTTCGCCAAACCACCAGAACCAGTCAGAACCTTCGGCCGCATCAAGTGCTTCCCAAGCTTCGGGATTGCTTTCTTCTGTGGCTTCTGGATGGTTGGCCAATACTTGCCTTGCAGCGCCTAACAAATCCCAAGCGCGATTTTTCGCGGGATCGCCGATCCAAGTTGTGAGAGAACCGTCAACCCAAGAACCGGTGTGGAGTTGCGCTGCGGGAATTGTTTCTGTGGCTGGGAATTTGTCGAGAAATTCCGAGACTGTCACCAGTTTAATATCTGGGTCGATGCTGAGAGTTTGATAGAGAGATTCTAGGAAGGGTTTGCCGTCTTGGGGATAGAATTCCCAGCAATTTTCGCCGTCTAGGGCGATCGTAACTAACCAGGGATTTTCTAAGGATGTGCCACCGCTGGACTGTCGGCGTTTGAGAGTTCGGGCGATCGCCTCTAAGTGTCCCACTAAATCTGATGCTGCTTTTTTCGGTTCCATCGAACCGTAGGTAAATCCGATCAAATCAGACAATCTGTGGTCTCGAAATACGATCGCCAAATCACCAGCAGGCGTTTCTAAGCGATAAGGGCGATATAACAATTCTGGTTCGCAGACATTCCCTGTCGCGTCGCGGTTAAAAAAGTGTTTAATTGTCCACCCCAAAACTGCTTCGTCCGAGACTATCCATTTAAACCCTTGTTTGGCAATGTAGGGCAAAATTTGCGGGCTGACTGCCTGTTCTGAGGGCCACAAACCGCGAGGTTCGCAATGAAACCTATCTTCATACATTTCCCAGGATTTTCTGAGGTGTCGGGGAATATCTTCTGCCCACTGAAACCGATGTTGTGGCAGCGTCATGTTAGGAATAGCTACGCGGCCGCCGTTGGTGTCTGCAAGCAGTGGCAAAATCGGGTGTGTATAGGGGGTTGTGGAGACTTCTAATTGTCCCTCAGCTTGCATCTGACGGTGCTGGGGAATGATTCTGGCGAGGATTTGTTTTTGTTTGGAGTAGATTTTGTGGCGATCGGCCCAACTAAAATTTTGCCCTTTTTTCAGCCATCCTGCAATCTCCGGGTCATCCCAAAACAGCGGGTCAATCCAAGCTAAATTGTGCCAGGCCAATAAGTCGCTAAAATCATGCTGATTCCAATTTTCCAAACACCACTGAATGCCGTTTTCTTGCCGCTGAGTGTAGAGTTGAGCGTAACGGGGGTGCGGCTGAATTAGGGTGTGGTAATTGGCGTCAAAGAAGTGTTCTAAAATAAACTCTTGTTCTGGGATGTTTAAATCCTCGGTGCGCTTCAGAGCTACAGCTAAATATGGGTCTAATGCTCGGTCTGCGATGTAGTCTTCTATCTGTAAAATCAACGAAGGAACAAGGTTTACAGTTTGATGCAGCTTGGGATATTTTGCCAGAATTAGCACTAAATCCAAGTAATCTTTTACTCCGTGCAAGCGCACCCAAGGCAGTCGGTATTGAGTCTCTGTTGTGTTAGCAGATACTCGGGATTTGTACAGCGGTTGGTGTTGGTGCCAAATGAAGGCTACATACAGGGGGTGAGACATGGAATTTGGGGATTGGGAATTGGGGAATTGGGAAAAAAGGTAACAGTCAACCGTTAACAGTTAACTGTTAACAGTTAACTGTTAACTGACTAATTACATTACCTGTTCAACTTCGGAGATTTCTGGGATGGCTTCGCGCAGGCGACGTTCTATGCCCATTCTCAGGGTCATTGTAGAACTGGGGCAAGAGCCACAAGCTCCTTGCAGCCGCAGGTGTACCACTGGGCCGTCGATTTCTACCAGTTCGACGTTGCCGCCGTCGGATATCAGGTAGGGGCGCATTTCATCGAGAACTGTTTCGACGTTATCTCTTGTTAGTGCTAGTGTCGTCATATTTCACCTTGTACGTTATTTAGTAGAGTTGATGTGTACTTGATCTCGATCGTACAGTTACTTACTGTTGATGCTAATATGGTAATCGAAAAACCTGTTTTATTTAGGAAACTAGGTTTTTCGATCGGCACTAAACTACTGCTGGTTCTAGCAGTTTTACGTGGGAGTAGTTGAATTCGGTTGTTGTGAGTTGACCTTGTTCTTTCGATCGCACTACTTGCTTGGTCATAACATAATAGTCGCCTATTTTCTCAAAGGAATCTTCAAATTCGAGTTCTTTGATGATTTCATCAGTTTGGGGGTTGCGGAAAATCGCATCGTAGTGCGTCGCCAAAGAACCTTCGGGTGTCTCTAAGCTGTTGTGGGTGTCAATTACGAAAGCCATACGCCCCATCACCCGGCTGACTTGACAAATTGACAAACCTCGGATCTTATAATTCGATCCCATTGAGTCGCCTTGCACTAAGATGTCCACAGCATCGGTACTATCTTTCTCGCCGAGAGTGAAGTTGTTTTTCCCGTGGGATTTTTCAAATGTCGAGCGCTTGCGGTGGGTGACAATATCGCGCATTTGAGTGTAGACGCTTTGCTGCACTTCCTCGTCTGCAATGCCACTCACTTCTACAGTCATGTCTGACTTAATCGAAACATGACCTGTGTATACTTCGTCGCCTTGCTTGAGTTCGATGTCGGCACTGTAACCGGGAAAGTTGGCATCCCAAGTGTACCGGTGTTCGTAGGCAGCGCGAAATAAATCGCGAGCGTTGGCTGTCTCTGTCATAAATCTCTCTTTCTGTTTACACCCATTTAGTTTAGCGTAACACCGGGAAGCCCCACAATGGTCGATCGGGCTGGTGTGCCGTAATTTACAGTTCGGTTTTCTCGCTTGCAACTATGATCTAAAAATACATAAAACTTAGGCAACACCCCCATTTTTGGGTGGCGCTTCACGAGGGATTGGTCTAACAAACCTTAACAATAGAGTCTCTGGCTAAGTCCCATTCGAGTTAAAAATTTGTTGGTGATGGACAATTAGCCAGACAGGAGTGCTAATTTTGAGTTATGTTTAAGAAACAGGTGTCCGCTTGTTAAAACTCAGGTTGCGAAGAATTACAGCCGATCGCAATTATAGTATTCCCCTGATGCTCAAATGCTAGAAAAAATATTTCAACACCTGCAAGCGTTGCAGGAACAAGCCAGCGATTTGCCACCGGCACAACAGGCGATTTTCACAAAAACTCTGGAAAATCTATCTAATTCTTTGCAAGAATTGGCAGCCAGTCGCCAGTTTGAAAGCGCTACAAACAACGCAGATCAGGTGGTAAAATTAGAAAAATCCCATCGCATTTTAGAGCGCACAGTGGCGAAACAAGCCTCTAGACTCCGACAGTTACAAGAACAGTTGCAAAAAGAAATCAGTCAGTACCGCCGGGACAATCAAGCACTCATTAAAGGTAAAGCAAAACTGCAAACAGTGCTGCGAAATTCTCCCGATATAATTAGCATTTTAGAGTCGGACGGGCGAGTTCGATACCACAGCGCCGCAGTGGAACGGGTTTTGGGTTACAAGGCGGAATCAAGAATTGGTAAAGTTCACGGCGAGTTAATCCATCCTGACGATTTGCTGGCTTGGCAGGCATATTTTGGCTGGTTGTTGGAACATCCGGGAATTGCTAAGCCGATCGAATATCGGGAGCGGCACGCTGACGGTTTTTGGGTATATATGGAAGCCGTTGGTAACAGTTTGCTTCAGGATTATAATGTCCAGGGAATTATACTTAATTCGCGGCCAATAGGGGAACGCAAGCAAGTAGAATTACAACGGCAACTCGCAGGCGAAGTGTTGCAAGCACAAATAGGATCTGCGCCGCTGGCAATTAATTGTACCAATACCAAGGGCAAAGTAACTGTCTGGAACCGCGCGGCAGAAAAACTGTTTGGCTGGAGTGCTACAGAAGTTTTGGGTCAAGATCCGCCCCATATTTCAGAAGGGCAAAAGCAAGATTTTCACGACATACTGAAGTCGGTGTTCAATGGCAAAGCACAGAACGGTTGGGAAGTTTCTCTGTTGAAGAAAGACGGTGGCTCGATCGATCTTTGGCTATTCGTCGCACCTTTGCAAGATGCCAGCGGCCAGATTATCGGCAGCATAAAAATATTTTCTGACCTTTCAGAACGCAAGCGCATAGAGTCAGAGCGCCAAAAACTAGAAGGGCTGCAAAATATGAAAGAACCGTTTTGGGTGCGCTATGTCGCTCCTCCCAAAAGCAATAAAAAAGAGTAACTGATCGTTAAAGATTAATACTTTGGCACAGTTGATCTTGTTGGTTGTAGAAAACTCTAAGGGTTCCGGGGTACGGACTAAGTAAAAATTGCTCCTGGGGCGAGCGATCGAACTATGCGATCGGAAAAATTGCAATTTGGCGTGAATAACCCAGTTAAATGAACGGGTTACGGGTAGGAATACGATTCCCAACTATCAATTACCCATTCCCAATTACCCATTCCCAATTATTAGTTTTTCAACAGCGGTTCTTGATCAAGTGGCACTGTGAAAGTAACAGTGGAGCCCAGTCCTTCCCCCATGCTGTAAAAATTTACAGTACCCCCCATTGCTTGTACCAGTTTTTGAGAAATAGCCAATCCCAAACCGGTGCCGCCATATTGCCTAGTACGATCGCCATCTACCTGAAAAAACGACTCAAATAATTTGTCTTGCTTTTCGAGAGAAACGCCAATCCCGGTATCAGCAACTCGGATTTTTACCATCCCGGGGAACTGCTGTTGCTGAACAGTCACCGGTTTCTTAATAACTTCTACACTGATGCGAATGCCGCCTTCGCTGGTAAATTTAATGGCATTTCCCGTCAGATTTAACATTACCTGAAGCAGGCATTGGTAGTTACCGTACAAGATAATTTCATCTTCAGTAGCGGGCTTTTGGATTTGGAATTTTAATCCCTTTTGCTGTAATTGGGCCCGTGTAAAACCCTCAACTTCCTGCAACAGTTCGTCGAGTTTGACAGGAGCCAAGTCTAACTGCATTTTGCCAGCTTCAATTTTAGCAATATCCAAGATATCGTTAATGACATTGAGCAGGTGCAGAGCCGATCGGTAAGCTTCTGCGATAAATTGACGCGCTTCTTCGGAATCGTCTGCCATCCCGTCCACCAGCAGTTTCAAGAAGCCGAGGATGCCGTTGAGGGGGGTGCGGAGTTCGTGAGAAGTATTAGCCAGAAACTGACTTTTGAGGTGGGAAAGGGCCACCGCTTCGGAGCGGGCCTCTTTGACAAAATACTCTAATTCTTGATAGAGGGTAGCGTGGGCGATCGCACTTCCGACTTGAGCAACTAACTCGCTAGCCTCTTTGATCAAATACCCAAGTTCGATCTCGCTCCACCGAGGGGAATCTCCGCAGCGGTGCAAACAGATCAGTGCATTGGGTTCGTCTTGATAGGAAGTAGCTGCTACCAGCACCGAGTGCCGCTCGAAGGGATCGCAAGGAGGGGAGGGGTAATCAACTGCTACTGGTTTGAGGGTAGCTAATGTTTGAATCCAGCCCGGCTGCTCGGCTGCACGCAGTTCTAATCCCAGCATAGAACAGTAGGGTTCTTGGCGATACTCAGCTACTACTTTAAAAGTTTTCGATTTGAGATTTTCGATTTGTGCGATCGTCAGCGAGGGCGAGTCGCTGGCAATTGACAGCAGCAAGTCAGGCGAGCAACTGGAAGTCTCTTGGTTTTCAGAAGCAACGCATGGGGAGGTGTCTAGATTTTCGCCTTCTGGTTTGTCGGTACAAATAATGCAGCGGCTCGCGTTCAAAACTTCACCCAAAGTGTTAACTGTTTGTTGCCAAATGGTTTCTAAGTCGAGGGTTCGGTGTAGGTTTTGAGCTATTTGGGAGATAATTTTGCGATCGATGGAGCAGTAGGAAGCTCGCGATTGCTCCGGGATCAGGCTGGCTGGGATCAGCTTTTTTGGGCGCGCCTCCGGGTAGGATGGCAAAGCTGGAGCGGAGATTAATTCTTGGAAATACCGAGGCCAATCTGTTGGTTTGTCAGACAGCAGCCGCCCGATCACTAAGACTTTAACAGCTTGGCCGTTTGAGGCGATGACCGGAGCGACTGTTAAATCGAAGAGAAAATATTTTTCGGCTTGGCAAAATGGATAGCTGAACCGTTCTGGTTCGAGGGTTTCGATCGCCCGTCGCAGGCGATCGAAGTAAGGCGCTGGGGGAAGAGGTTGCANNGGGCGATCGACAATTTGTGCTGTAGTTAGATTGTATTGCTCAGCTTTTTGCCAGTAGAAAGATAGATATTGCCCAGAGACATCTTGGGTAAAGACTAACTCTGCCCCTAACTCTTGGAAAAAATCCTCAGAGTGTCGGCTCGATCGCTGGAAATCTATGTTAGAGTCCATCAGAGTAGGGGGGAGAGACAGTATTGACACTCTCCGACGAAGGTACGGAGATTCTTAAGAAACAGCCTTGTGATTGTTCTTAAAGGCGCTGTCTTGACACCTCTAGACGTTCAAAACAACTACCTTTCTTTCGGTGTTGCAATTACGCTTACTTTGGGTTTATGCTTCCGTTCGCAATGCCTCAACACTAAGCCAGTTCGGTACGCTCACCATCCTTCCTGCGTTGCTTGCAGTGCCTTAGTCTTTCTCAGGCGTTTTCGCTGATGGTGTCTTACTGGCTGGAGTTTCACCGTTCTAGGAATGGTTCAACACGTAGTTGATACACTTGTTCGGCATAATTCAAGTTTAACACAGAATACTGGCAGCTATCAGGCTGCAACTGCGTTTCATCCCCTGCAGGAAAGACCGGGGCGATCACGCGACGCGCTATAGCAGTGGACACACACCTCCTGGAAAATTTGAGACCAATTGGTCTCAAAATTCCTACATAATAAAATGAGGCTCTTGAGTGCTGAGTTTTGAATCCCGATCCTGGAAAATACAGGTGTGGAAGGCATCAGTCGTTCCACTCGCCACGGGGAGGGACTGGGGGGTTGCGACGCAAGCTCAGTGCTAAATCGTTTTCGCGACGCTCGCCTCTGAGCCACTGTCTGATTGCAGTTTCTATCACTTTGCTGGGGTCATTCGTCAAGTGCTTAATTTGATCTAGCAGTTCAGAATCTAGATGGATAGATACTTCGACTTTTTCTGAGGTTCTGTGTGAGGATATGTTTGACTCGCTCATTGTTAAATAATTCCTAGTTTTTTCTTTGATAACATACTTAAGTTTCAATCTCTACAACCTGACTGGACTAGATTTTTTAAGTCCATGTTTTACTCGCATCCTTTGCACAACCGCTTTCTGTACAATGAGAGAGAGAAGTTTTTTCCTTTTGGGTGTCCTGGCTCGATCGGACGCGGTCGAGGATCTTAACACTTTTGAGGTTGGCCTCACTTGTGGTTTCATCTCAATGCCCCGTAAGAGGTTTAAGCAAGCACTGTACTCTTGCTTGTGTAATCATACAACAAAAAGTATCCTTTGCCGATTAGGTCTTTGACAAAAATATGACTAACGTCCCTGTATCTCGCATTCGTAATTTTTCGATTATTGCTCACATCGACCACGGAAAATCCACCTTGGCCGATCGCCTGTTGCAGGCGACTGGGACAGTACAAGCACGGGAGATGAAAGAGCAGTTTTTAGACAACATGGATCTCGAACGCGAACGTGGCATTACGATTAAGCTGCAAGCCGCTCGAATGAATTATACTGCCAAGGACGGTCAGGAGTACGTGCTCAACCTGATCGACACTCCTGGACACGTAGACTTCTCCTACGAGGTGTCGCGATCGCTCGCTGCTTGCGAAGGTGCGCTGCTGGTGGTAGACGCATCTCAAGGTGTGGAAGCACAAACCTTGGCCAATGTCTACCTGGCCCTGGGAAACAATTTAGAAATTATTACAGTTTTAAATAAAATTGACCTACCGGGGGCGGAACCAGAACGGGTAAAAGGGGAAATCGAAGAAATTGTCGGACTCGACTGTAGCGGGGCGATTCTGGCTTCTGCGAAGGAAGGTATCGGTATTGATGATATTTTGGAGGCGATCGTTGAAAAGGTGCCGCCGCCGCAGGATACTGTTGATAAACCGCTCAGAGCGTTAATTTTTGACAGTTATTACGATACTTATCGGGGGGTAATTGTTTATTTCCGGGTGATGGATGGCAGTGTCAAAAAGGGCGATCGAGTCCTATTGATGGTTTCTGGTAAGGAATATGTGATCGATGAATTGGGCATACTTTCACCAACTCAAGTTCCAGTAGACGAACTACACGCGGGAGAAGTAGGTTATCTAGGCGCGGCAATTAAGGCAGTAGGTGATGCTCGCGTCGGAGATACGATTACTTTGGTCAAACAGCCTGCACCGGAGCCTTGGCCCGGTTATGCTGAAGCGACACCGATGGTGTTTTGCGGCTTGTTCCCGATCGATGCTGACCAATTTCCCGATTTGCGAGAAGCCTTAGAAAAACTCGAACTCAATGATGCGGCGCTTTCTTACGAACCGGAAACATCGAGTGCGATGGGATTTGGTTTCCGCTGCGGTTTCTTGGGTTTGCTGCACATGGAAATTGTGCAAGAAAGACTCGAACGAGAATACAATTTGGATTTGATTGTTACGGCTCCTTCTGTGGTTTATCAAGTCACAACAATTAAGGGAGAAGTGTTAACAATTGACAATCCGAGCCGCTTGCCAGATCCTCAGTATCGTGATAAAATTGAGGAGCCTTACGTGCAAGTGGAAATGCTATCCCCGGAAGCTTATGTGGGGACGCTGATGGAATTGTCTCAGAATCGGCGGGGCATTTTTAAGGATATGAAATATCTCAGTCAAGGGCGGACTACGCTGATTTATGAGTTGCCTTTGGCGGAGGTGGTGACGGACTTTTTCGATCAGATGAAATCGCGATCGCGCGGTTATGCGAGTATGGAGTATCACCTGATTGGTTATCGCGAAAATCCGTTGGTGAAATTGGACATTTTAATTAATGGCGATCCGGTGGATGCTCTGGCGATGATTGTACACCGCGATAAGGCTTATAATGTGGGCCGCGGGTTGACTGAAAAACTGAAGGAGTTGATTCCTCGCCATCAATTTAAGGTTCCCATTCAAGCGACTATTGGCGCGAAGGTGATTGCTTCGGAACATATTCCGGCTTTGCGGAAGGATGTGTTGGCTAAGTGTTATGGCGGCGATATTTCGCGGAAGAAAAAGTTGCTGCAAAAGCAGGCGAAGGGTAAGAAGCGGATGAAGTCTGTGGGTACTGTGGATGTGCCGCAGGAGGCTTTTATGGCTGTGCTGAAGCTCGATCGGGATTCGTAATTTCTGTGTAGCTTTCTGTTAGGAACAGGCAAGATGCCTGTTCCACAAAGAGTAAATTTTCTTGTATCTTGCCTGCCCCTGAAAGGCTTATTGAAAATGGTGTCAGATGTCAGATATAATTATCGAAATATTATATAATTATGCTAAATCTAAAGCTTCCCGAACAAAGGCGAAAACTTTACATTGAAATTGCACTGCGTAGATGTCGTCCCGGTAGCGGCAGCAGTCGAGAGTTTCTGAAAAAAAGAACCTGGAATCATCCCGTGACAAACATTAAAACGATTATTCAAAAGACTCTTTTTGTAGTAGTAGGAGGGGTGGCTACTCGCCTCTATATGCCTGAACGAATGACCGATGACGTAGATATTTTAGTATTGACTCAGGATGCTGCTAATCTTTATCGAGAATTAGAGCAAGCTGGTAGCAGGAGAACGGGAGAACTTAGCATTGGGGGCAGCACTTGGGAATTGCCTGATGGGACTTATTTGGATGTAATTGAATCCAGGGATTCTTGGGTACGAGAGGCAATTAGAAATCCCAATAATGCCCCCGATGGGTTGCCAATTATCGGATTGCCTTATTTGGTTTTGATGAAGCTAAAAGCTAGTCGCGGTATAGATATAGGGGATTTAACCCGGATGTTGGGAGGGGCTGATGAAACTGATTTGCGGTTGGTAAGAAGGGCTGTACAAGATTTCCTTCCTGATGCTGTGGAAGATTTAGAAAGTTTAATTGTTCTGGGAAAGTTAGAAATGGGTGAGTAATTTAGGAATTACACACAAACTCTATATGTTGGATATGTCCTGTTAAACTATATCTAAAGGGTTGGTAAAACTAATTATGAAACGGGAAGAGGTACTGGCAATTTTAGCAGCCCACCAGGAAAGATTAAAAGCCTTGGGGGTAAAGTCATTAGATTTGTTTGGTTCAGTGGCACGGGATGAAGCGCGATCGGATAGTGATGTAGACTTTTTAGTAGATTTTTCCATAGAAGCAAGTTTATTTGACTTGTTCCGGGTGCAACACTACTTAGAAGATATATTGGGGCGTCCCATTGACTTGGGAACGGAGAATGCTTTGAGGGAACATTTGCGGGAACCGGTTCTTAAGGAGGCGATCCGTGCCTTCTAGAGAGTGGTGGCTTCGGGTTGAGGATATTCTGAATGCGCTCTTTTGGACATTAAGGGCGATCGCAGTTGACGAAATAAATTGGTTTAGCTCAACTGTAATTTAGTTTAAATTGCTTATAGTAGATGCACATAATCAGCTACCGACGGGTGCGTGAATACAGCGAAACTCATGCTGATTCCGGGGAAGCTTTGGATAACTGGTTTAAAATTGCTAGCAAGGCTAAATGGTCTAACTTAATTGAGGTACAATCTGTTTTTCCTAAAGCCGAAGCTGTTGGAGGGTTTACAGTTTTTAATATCAAAGGTAATAATTATCGATTAATAGTTAGTATTGATTATGAAAGCCAATTAGTTTATATCAAATATATTCTCACCCATGCTGAGTATGATAAGGAGAAATGGAAAAATGACCCTTACTTTTAATCCAGATAAATACAAAGAGTTATTGTCTCAGTACCAGCCGAAAATAATTAGAAATGAAGCGGATAATGAACAGGCTCTGGCTAGGGTGGAAGAGTTAATGCACCGTCGCGATCGCACTCCTGAAGAAAATGAGTTATATGAATTGCTGATTGCATTGATTGAAAAATTTGAGCAAGAATACTACGCACCAGCAGCCACAGCAACGCCTCATTCAATATTGCTGTTTTTGATGGAACAAAGAGAGTTACAGCCTGCGGATTTGGTGCCCGTTATGGGATCTGAAAAAAGAGTGTCTGAAGTCGTTAATGGCGATCGAGATATTAGCAAAGAGTTGGCATTGATTCTGGGGAGTTTTTTTCATGTAGAGCCGAGTTTGTTTTGTAATTAAGGGAAGTGAGATTAAGGGCGATCGCTCTTTTGGACATTAAGGGCGATCGCACTT
>DMYK01000210.1:6113-7348 GCA_003483675.1 Microcoleaceae cyanobacterium UBA11344 | reverse complement strand
CCCAACGTGCCGCCCTGTTTAACTGAAAACTGCCCCAACTACGGCCCGGATGTTCCCGTTGACGGAGTGATGGAACTCCGAGGAGGAAGGGCGGCGGAATTAGGATTGAAAGTGGGCGATCGCATTCCCAATTTACCATAAAAACATCTACAATTTTATCACACTATTAAAAATTTGTGCATCCCAATGAACCCCATTGAATTAAAAATAATTCCCCATCAAACTCAAGACGGTTTAGCTTACCAACATTTGCGTTTGCGAATTACAACTCATGACGGTATTATTACACCGGACGATTTACAAGGTTTGAAACTTCCTGAAGATGTTCAATTCAGTCAAGGTATTGTCATTGAAGGTAGAGGCGCGATTTGGCTGTATGGATATTTAGTCCACGAATGTCATCCCGCTGCTTGGGTTGGATGTTACGATCCGCGATTGGATGGTGCGGTGGTGGTAGCGACGCACAAGCATGAGGTATCTATTGGACAGGTGTTAAAGTTGATTTTGCCTTTCTCAATCTGATTAAACGTAAAATGCGATCGCGCGTTAGATACCCGACTTCTTTAAGAAGTCTGGTATCTCGGTATTCTATTTTTTCAAGTGGGCTTACTTAGTCGATCGCATCAACTGCTTTCTATGGTGAGATGCTCAAATGCCTGATGGTTATGTAGATGGCTAGCATGACAAAATCAGTCAGTTCAAGACTTGTTTAGTATAGGAATAGAAACACGAGTTCTTCATCTATCTCAAGTTACATTCCGCAAGTTATAGCCTCAGTCAGAAGTCGATGCGATCGGGCAATAAAATCAATAGTTTCAGCAATTAAAAACGTCCTAATTGCCGAGAAGGTTGCTATATATTTAGTAGCTGGCGAGGCTCAAAAAAAAACCTTCTGGTCAGAAACCAGAAGGATGTGTATCATAAAGGCCTCACGGGAGATTGGAAACCCAGTGGCTTGAGCCTAGGGAGGAAAAACGATACGGGATGCTTTAGCATCCCATAAATATTTTCAAAATCTATCAGAAAATTGGTTTCAAACCCCATCACTTCGGTTTCGCTCAGTGCATCACTTTTTAGGATGGCTTTGTTTGATTTAAAAAATTAGTTGCCTACCTCTTTCGAGGCGGAGGGGTATGGTTGCCCCTCCTTCGGAGATCTGGTTGTCTCCAATCCCTTTCGGGTAAAGTTCGCTTCGCCAATGTTTTAAGAGCTTTTTAAACCTGCAACACTGTTTC
>DMYK01000210.1:0-6068 GCA_003483675.1 Microcoleaceae cyanobacterium UBA11344 | reverse complement strand
TCAGGGTGACTCAAAAAACGTAGCCAGTGAAGGCTTAGGCTGGTCAGAACGACTTGCTTGATTACTCTTGCAAGCCCCGTCCCTTAAGGGCGGGGTTCCTGACCTCAAGTACAACAATGTCTTTAACGGAAATTGTCGCAATATCGATCGCACCCACGCATCTATCTAATGGCAGAAATTACCTGCACCGCTGCTAAGTATTTTGAATTGCTGCTTTGAGACTCTTGCAGAATTGGCCAATAGATTCTAAACCCTGTTCTGGAGTGCCATCAGCTAAGCGTTTGACAAAAGCACTGCCCACAATAACAGCATCTGCGCCCCATTCTTTCACTTGACGAGCGTGTTCGGGTGTCGAGATACCAAAACCGATGCCGATGGGTTTTTCGGTGACGCTGCGAAGTTCTTGCAGTAACTCTTTGGCTCGCGTTTCTAAGCCCTCGCGCACTCCTGTCACCCCTGTCACGCTGACTAAGTAAATAAATCCTTGAGACTGCTTAGCGATGGCTTCTATGCGACTTTTGGGACTTGTCGGAGCAACTAATAATGTTAGTTCAATGCCTAATTTGTTGGCTGGTTCCATCAGACTTTCGGCTTCTTCTAATGGCAAGTCTGGTACAACTAATCCCTGGACACCGGCACTTTTGATTTGCTGCAAAAAGGTTTCTATACCTCGGTGCAAAATCGGGTTGTAGTAGGTGAACAGAATAATGGGCGATCGCAAATTCGGACTAACTTTCGCTACCATTTCCAGCACCGCATCTAAGCGAGTTCCCCGCTGCAAAGCCCTGGTAGCAGCGGCTTGAATGACTGGGCCGTCAGCCAGCGGGTCTGAATAGGGAACACCAAGTTCGATCGCATCAGCACCGTTGTCATCCAAAATTTGCAGTGCTTTAGCCGTTGTCTCCAAGTCGGGGTCGCCCGCCGTAATAAAAGGGATTAATGCACATTGGTTGGTCTTTCGCAAGCTTTCAAAACAATTAGAAATACTCATTAGTTATTAGTCATTAGTCAGTGGTCATTAGTCAGTGGTCATTAGTCATTAGTCATTAGTCAGTTGTTAGTTGTTATTTGTTGGTTGTTAGTTTTTGGTGCCAATTCCCAATTCCCAATTCCCAATTCCCAATTCCCAATTCCCAATTCCCAATAACTAATTCTTTTTTTCCTGCTCAATTTCGGCTTGAATTTTTGCCAATTCTTCAGGAGTGAGTTCATCGAGTCGCTTCTGCAAGACTGCATTTTCATAGTCTTTCAGTTGCTGGCTGTAAGTCATCTTTTGAGTAACAGCTCGAAATAAATAGGTAGCCAGCCAGCCAATTAAGCCTGCGATCAAAAATAACTGACTCCAGATACCTGCATTCATGCTGTCGAGTCCGGCGACTTGCAGCAACAAGTAGGCCAACCCACCTGCTACAAAGACGCCGAGAGTGATTGCAATTACGTCAATACGTCGCATTTAGGCTTCTATCTGCCGCCGTTTGGGGCGAAAATTTAAAAAGGGAGCTAGGAGAAACATACCTGGGAAGAAGAAAAACATCAAGAAGTACATGAACGCGCGCTCAAAAGAGGTAGCAATGTACCAGCGGCTGTTGAGGTATGCGTAGGTAGCTGCGGGTACTACCAGGAGATAAGCTCCGGCCAAGACGGCGTACAGCAGTAGGGTAATATACATAGATTTGCTTTAGGGGAATAATTACACGGGGTAAGTGGGACAGGGGCTCTGAGCCCGACATACTGAAAGATTATTGTACCGCTTGGGGGGCGTGCAGCGCGGTTTTTAAGAAATTTTAGATTAGGGGTTGCGTAAATTGGGGTTTTGGTTGTATTGTATAAAGTTGTGGTTGTCTGTTGCGGAGTAATCCTGCTACAGTGACTGAAATCAGGGGGGTGTGGCGGAATGGTAGACGCTACGGACTTAAAATCCGTTGACCCGAAACGGTCGTGTGGGTTCAAGTCCCTCCACCCCCATCAAAATTAGTTGAAAAGTGCGATCGCCCGCAGTGAGTTTTACTTAATGTAAAAGTGCGACTAGATTCCCGACTTCTTTAAGAAGTCGGGAATCTAACAGCGATCGCATTTTACGCAGCAACTGGCAAATTAATCACAAATTCCGTGCCCTTTCCTATTTCGGAATTCATCTCAATTTTGCCGTGATGTTTGGCAACTATTTGCTCGGAAATAGCCAGGCCCAATCCAGTACCTTTGCCGATCGACTTAGTAGTAAAAAATGGGTCAAATATATGTGACGCACAATCGATCGCAATTCCCGGTCCGTTATCCCGAATCTTGACCGTAACAGTGTTGTCTGCGGCAACTTCGGTGCTAATCCAAATCTTCGGCGCATACCCTTGATCTCCCTTTTTCATGTCTAACAGCGCATCTATGGCATTGCCGATCACGTTCATAAATACTTGATTCAGTTGTGCAGGATAACAATCTACTAAGGGCAAGCTGCCGTAGTTTTTAATAACTTCAATGCCTTGTTTGAGTCGATGATTGAGAATTATGAGGGTGCTGTTAATTCCTTCATGAATATCGGCGGGTTTCATTTGGGCATCGTCCAATCGGGAAAAATTACGCATGGATACGACAATTTCGCGAATGCGATCGGCTCCCATTTTCATCGAAGACAGCGTTTTTGGCAAATCTTCTATGATAAATTCTAGGTCACTTTCTTCTATCTGATTGTGAATTGCATCGGCTGGGTTTGGATAGTTTTCTTGATAGAGATTTACGAGTTTTAGCAAATCTTCGATGTATTGATTCACATGATCGATGTTACCACCGATGAAGTTGACGGGATTATTAATTTCGTGGGCGACACCTGCAACCATTTGACCGAGAGATGACATTTTTTCTGTCTGAATCAGTTGGGATTGAGTTTGTTTTAGTTCTTGTGTATAGTCGCTAACTCGCTGAATTAATTGATTAAAAGAGGTGGCTAAAACTCCAATTTCATCTGAGGTTGTAACTGGTACTTGCAGGTGAAAATTAGATTCGCGAGTGACTTGCTGAGCAACGTTGGTGACGATTTCGATGGGTTGGGCGATCGCACGGCTGGTATTGCGGGCAAGTAGCGCGGCGATCAGTGCTGAAATCAGCATACTCCCCAGTATAATTCGGTTTCGCAAACCTTCAGCTTCTTCTAATGCTTTGGCTCCTTGCATTTTTTGAACTTTTACTGTGGCAATTAGCTCAGTTAAATTATCAGCAAGATCATCGAGTAATAGCGCTTCTTGCCCGCTGCTAATTCTCAACATTTGTAGCTGGGCTGATTCAATTGTTTTGGCAGAAAAATTCCCAGCTTCGGCTTCTTTTAACTGCAATTTAATTAGCTGAGCGTAGTAATCGATGATCGTGTCATATCTCTTTAACATCGCCTGCAACTTGGTGTTTTCTGTTGCTAGCAGCTCGGGATTTTTTATGGCAAAAGATTCAATTTCATAAATTAGGCTTTTCGCCTCATTGATTTCCCGAAAAAACCGATTTTTTTCGTATTTCAACCGAACTGTGTCTCCGAAAACAGCAGGTAGCCTCGCCGCGTGCGATCGGGCTTTAAGTACGCTATTTTGGAAATTTTGCAGCATTTCCTGTTGCTGCTGAGCAACATTTAGCTGAATTAGAGCTTGTTTGCGGAAATAATCTCCCACTTTCATTCCCGTACCCGTTCCCAAAATAGCTATGCTAATAGCTAAAGCATAGCCATAGCCAATTTTTTGGCCGATCCGCAACCGACTGAATATTTGCTTAAGGCAATTTGGCTGCATAGATACATTCTGCGACGAGTTTTTATCAGTATATTTGTCAATTTTGGCTTGGCTATCCAGGGATTGACTGGCACTAAATAGCAACATCGCAAGTCCTCCCAAGGCGATCGCTAAATACCTCTTCTGTTTCGGGGATCGCTGTTTTCCCGCCTAGTGTGGAGGGTTTCTGATTAAGTATCTCGGTTTTGAGACCAGGCGATTTGTGATCTCTATCAACAGTCTATGTGATTTTACCCAGAACGACAAAATTCGTTACATTTCGATTAGTATTTGCGCTTAATTTGGGGCCGTGGGCCCAACTATTGGCTGACCTTGTTTTTCTGTTTCTGCTAGTTCTAGATTTAATGCTAGCAATTGGTCTAAGATATTGTCACTATCAGTAAATCCGTAAGCTTGGATTACTTGGCGATCGAGCTTAGCATGAAGTTTAAAGAGTTGACTTGTTGGTTCATTAAAAAACTTGTTGTAAAGTTGAGTAATTCCCCACTGTTTTGCTGACATTTGTTGCGTGCGGTATTCGTGCAATTCGACCGCAGTTACCCGAATTTCCTCTACTAATTGCTTCGCTGCTGTCTGGGGAAAGGGGAAAGTTTCAAAGCAGGTATTGTGGGTGTAGCGAGTATCACCTTTCAGGGTAGAGCTTTGAGCTTTCACCCAAAGACGATGAACCTTTGAGGTGAGAATGCCAAGAATGTAAAAGTCTTCTGAAACAACTACTGTAGTTGAGTCTGCTGGCAAGCAGCTACAATCAACAGGAATAAAAATAAACCACTTGGAAACTCGCGAAACATTAAAATAGCAGCAAGACAAAGACGCGATCGCCTTTCTCATTGCAGGTCGTTTTTCCCCATATCTCCACCAATTAAGCTTAGTGATTTCTCTACGATTTTTATCTCGTTCAGGCTTAACATTTACTTTCACATATTCAAAAGGTAGCACATAATCACTCGCTTGTTCAATAGTCAGATCGTTGAAATCAATAATCCATCGTTTCGGTGTACTGTTCGGATTTTGTACTAAATTTTCCCCACTTGAATAAAGTTTAAGCACTTCTTGGTTTTTCGCATCAGCTTTCACCCAATCCTCTACTTGCGGCTGAGTAACAATGAATCCTTTGCCAACCGGAATTATACCTTGAAAGCATTTGTTTGAATTCGCTAACAATTTCGCCGCTTGAGAAACATCAATCGTAGCTTGCAACGAAGAATTAATACTGGAAACCACGAGATTATCTAAATAGTAAACTTTCGGCTTTTCCTTGCTCCAGTTAATCAAACTAACATGAACCTTAGCTTCCCCCGACCAAGGTTGAGTAGAAACTGCCGCATAAATGTGACCGCCATTTTGCGCGACATAATCTAAAGCAGCAGCGCGGCTTTTACCTTGACTGATTGAATTAGTAGCAACTAAACCAGCCCTACCATTTTGTGCTAAATTATTGTGAGCTATGCGAAACCAATAAGCACAAAAATCAACCGAATCTTTCACATCAGGAAAGCGTTCAAACACGCGGTCAATATATTCATCTCCCAGAGCAATCCTCATGTGCTTTCCGCCTAAAAATGGCGGATTCCCGATAATCGCGTCAGCCTTCACCCAATCAGTAAATAAAGCATCAGCACAGACAATATTTTTATCCAAAGTATCCAAAGGCAAAGAAGGTTCTTTCAATCCCAAATTGTCGATCGCCACCTTGCGGCCAATCATCAGCGTCACCCGCGCCAACTCCACCGCAAACGAGTTAATATCCATGCCGTAAAATTGCTGCGGCGTGACTAAATTCATATAACCTCTTGTACCGTCGCACAAGTTTAGCTTATCTAAAAGTAACTTTTCAACTTGCTTCAGTTCCTGATAAGCTACATAAAGAAAATTACCCGAACCGCAAGCCGGATCTAGGACGCGATAGCGACCTAATTCTTGGTGCAAATTTTGCAGTTTTGCTACCGTATTTGCAGCATGAATTCGCTCTTCCCAATAATAGCTAATTGTGGGCAAAACAATGCGGCGAATGTCTCCCTCAGTAGTAAAGTGAATCCCGTAAGCGCGGCGCTGTTTTTTATCTGTTTTCAAAGCCGATTCAAAGATATTGCCAAAAATAGAAGGGCGTACCTGACTCCAATTTTGATCCGCACAAACTTCTAATATTTTCAACTCTCCCTGTTGCAGTTCGATCGGATGTATTTCAGAAAATAATCCGCCGTTGAAATAATCGACTCCTTCATAACGTCCTGCGGGGGTAATTCCCGGCTGATTCATTGCTTGAAATAAGCCACCCAAAACATCATAAGAACTTGCTCCTTC
>DMYK01000551.1 GCA_003483675.1 Microcoleaceae cyanobacterium UBA11344 | reverse complement strand
CAAAAAACGTAGCCAGTTAAGGCGATAGCTGGTCAGAATGGCTTGCGCTGATTACTCTTGCAAGCCCCGTCCCTTAAGGGCGGGGTTCCTGACGGGTTCCAGATCAATGCAACTAATAATAACCTAAAAATAGCAGATCTGATGTCTTCCTGAAGACAGAATATCGGTGGGCTGCTTAATTGCTAGAAAAACCAATGACTTTCCGGCTGAATATTAATCTCCCTTGGCACAGCTTGTGGCAGAAAGAGCAAACATAATTGCATTAGCAGCAGTTTCTGTGCTCAACATTTTTGACCTATCTACCTTCAAACTGACATGATCCCAAAAGGGAGAATCCACCCCACCAAAATAGAATAGCTTGACACTCCCCAGCCTGAAGGCGTGGGGCTTTGATCTACGACATGACGTGCTGCGGACAGGATTTCTCCAACCTGAGTAGAGGTATTATCAGAAAATTGGGGAATTGGGAATTGGGAATGAGGAATGAGGAATGGCTATTTTATAGAAACTTGCCAGCCTTTTTCGGCTTTTTTAAGCTGGAGAGAGTCGCAGGATTGTAAAAATTTAGGGAATTTTCTACTGAGATTAAAGTCCTTAATGATTTGGGTAATCTGTTGGCCGTATTGTCTGTGAAATTCGCTGCCTACATTTGAGAGAAATACATAATTTTCGGGAGAGTTGCCAGTTAAGTCTCTAACTATTTTGACAAGAGCTTTTTCCAAGTCTTCAAAAGAATTTATAGCTGTTAAGCTAGAAGGTGCTGCAATACTGTTGTTGAGAATCTCTGGATTGTTAAGGATTGGGGGTTTTGGGGACAATTTTACTTCAAAAATAGTGACATAGGCTTGAGAAGTCTCTGAAGGTTTGTGAAGGACAAACTCGGTCGGATATTTGAGAAAAATATCCCTGCTTTTAGTGCCTAGCAGGTGAGGAGCAACAACTTGATTGAGGGCTAAGCCGTAAGTTTCTCTAAATAATGCTGAAATTGTCGAAATTTTTACCCACTGATTTGATGTGCGTTCTTGCTCTTTTTTGATTAACTGTTTTAACTGAATAACTAATTGTTCAATGGGCGGAATTTCTGGTTTAGATGTGAGGGAATGGGTTTCAAGTTGTCCGGTTCTGCTGTTTAAAACTATGATTTTATCTGCTTGCTTGCGGACTTGAAATACTGTTAATCCGTGGGCTTGAAGTGTATTGCTGAGGTGTGTTAGAGCTCGATCGGACGAACAGACAAAAATCTCCTTGGCTGTGGGATAGTGCACGAAAATTGATGCTCCTACGGTAGCCATTTTTAAGTCGGCGCTGTCTTTTCCTGGGGGAACGTGAATGAGTTGATAGCCACGTTCGTGAAATTCAGCATCTTTTTTGCCCATGCTGCGCCAATTAGCAAAGGCTACTTTGATTTGAATGGGATACAGGGAGATTCCCTCTAGGAATTTTTCGGTTTCGATGTTGAGTTGCAAGTTTTCGACATCTAGCAGCAGGATAGCAATACCGACAGTAGGGGAGGCTGTTTGATGTGCTGGCGGATTTGGAAGTGTTGATGAAACTGAGTTATTTGATGTAGCTGCTGAATTTTGAGATTCGGCGAGTTGCTGAATTTTGGCAAATAATTTGATGAATTGAGGCGAATTAATGAATTCTGGAATTAACAAAATTTCCAGGTATTTTTTGACCGTTAGCCGGAGCGAGTCTGTATCGATCGCTACTTTGAGGCGTTTTGTCAATTTTCCAATCAAAATTGACTGAAAATCAGGTTTTGCCCACTGGGTTTTCCTGTATTTTTCAGCTATCCATTCGGGATGCTCGGATTGAATGGTAACTAGAGCGTGAGCGATATAGCGACTGATGGCGCTGACTGTGGCAGATTCTTGAGTCGCCAACAAGGAGTTTCGATCGGGCATGACCCTTCACAATCTGGGATGGTGTCTAAATCTATGATAATGTTAATTTCCAGTTAGCAGTCGGACGATCGCCCACCAAATTAAACCCGCAACGATTAACGCCAACCCTGTCAGCCAAATTTGCCTCTCCACCCAGAAAGCCAGAAACAGACAGGAAGCCAAACCCCCAGGCTAGCCACTGTGGAGTCGTTCCGATGGGGAAAGTTGCAGCGCGGCGAGGTTGGTGATGGCGTAGTAGATGAAAACGGTAAAAGCGGTGACGACTCCCATCCCTAACTCGCGGACAAGTATAGGGTGGGCTTCTGGGCTAATCCTGAAAGTGCATCGGAAACGCGCTGAGCTTTAATCACTGTCCGCCCGACAGCAATGTTTTTGACGTTAATTGCAGCATTCACATCCCTATCCAATTCCAACCCGCAAGCATGGCAACTATGCCATCTATCTTGGATTTCTTTAAGGAGTTTAGTCCTTATTGACCGCAAGCCAAATAGAGAGGACTAAAGTCCTCACTACGAACAATATTAACCGAAACGGCCTTGAATATAATCCCTGGTGCTCGAATTACTTGCAGAAGTAAAAATCCGACTTGTCGGCCCAAATTCAACCAGGCGGCCGATGCGACTTTCATCAGTATTAAAAAAAGCCGTATAATCAGAAACACGAGCCGCCTGCTGCATATTATGCGTCACAATCACCACAGTTAACTGCTGCCGCAGAGTCTGAAACAACTCCTCAATCTTCATAGTAGAAATCGGATCTAGAGCCGAACAAGGTTCATCCATCAGCAAAATTTTCGGCTTCACCGCCAAAGCGCGAGCAATGCAAAGTCGCTGCTGCTGTCCCCCCGAAATCCCCTGGGCAGATTTCTTTAAATTGTCTTTCACCTCATCCCAAAGCGCCGCACTTTTCAGTGCAGATTCCACAATTTCATCTAATTCTGCTTTGCTTTTGCGGCCAAAAATTCTGACTCCGTAAGCAATATTATCGTAGATGCTCAGCGGGAAAGGATTCGGTCTTTGAAACACCATCCCAATTTGGCGGCGCAAACTATTAATGTTTACTTTATGGCTGTAAATATCCTGTCCAAAAAACTCTACTCTTCCTTTAACTTGAACCTTTCCCTCCAATTCACCAATCCGGTTGAGAGCTTTGAGAAAAGTTGATTTTCCACAACCTGAAGGGCCAATAATAGCCGTAACTTGCGGGTGAGGAATATTCATCGATAAATTTTCCAGAACTTTGTGAGTACCATAATAAAAACTCAAGTCCTGAACCCGCAATGCTGGCATTGCATTGGGGTCAATTTCCGGGGTGGCATCTTCTAGGAATTGCTCTGTATATTTTTCGGATTTCAAGTTAGTTTTAGGTTTCATTATTTGCCTGGTTATAGTGTTAATAG
>DMYK01000209.1:6389-7176 GCA_003483675.1 Microcoleaceae cyanobacterium UBA11344 | reverse complement strand
CTGGGAATCGATCGAGCTTTGGCTTTCCTCGGTGCTGGAACCGAAATAGGATGGCCAGTTTTAGTTATAGACGCTGGTACTGCCTTAACATTTACTGGTGCTGATGTCAATAGGCGTTTAGTTGGAGGCGCAATTTTACCGGGTTTGGGTTTGCAGTTGTCGTCGCTAGGAGAAAAAACTGCTGGTTTACCCTTGTTAAGCTTACCAGAAAATATGCCGCAGCGGTGGGCTACCGATACGGCGATCGCCATTGAAAGCGGAGTTGTGCGGGGGGTTGTAGCAGCGGTGAAGGATTTTATTGAGGATTGGTGCTGTTTGTTTCCCGATAGCAAAATTGGATTGACTGGGGGCGATCGAACTTTGCTATTAAAATATCTCGCCTCAGCCTTTCCCGATACAGCCGCAGCGGTAATTGAAACCCCAGAAGCCATTTTTTGGGGTTTCAGAAATGTTTTCAAAGAGGGTATTGAGTTTTGAGTTAGGAAAAAGGAAGATTAATTCTCAATGCTCAATGCCCAATGCCCGATGCCCAATGCCCAATGCCCAATTCCCATTTACTTAGCTTAACAGACGGGAATCCCCACACTATACCGTTTCGGTTAGTGTGGGATGAAAGGCGCGTGAGACAAGGATTCCATCTGTTCACAATCTCAAAGCATAGCTTTGAGCAGTGGGTGGATGACGAGACGAACAAAATACTTCTTTAAATTGTTCGATGGTTTATGTTAAAGTAACAGTAATTGAGGCCTATTGGCTGCAACTGAAGTCAGGAACCCCGCCCTTAAGG
>DMYK01000209.1:4592-6195 GCA_003483675.1 Microcoleaceae cyanobacterium UBA11344 | reverse complement strand
CCGAAAGGGGCTGGAGACAACCATATCTCCGAAGGAGGGGCAACCATACCCCTCCACCTCGCAAGAGGTAGGCATGATGAATTTGAAGGGACGCTAAAGCATCCCGTGTTGTTTTTCCTCCCAGGGCTAAAGCCACTGGGTTTCCAAACTTCCGTGAGGTATTTATGAAAGTAACATATCAGTACCGATTCTATCCCAACACCAATCAAAAGCTAACTCTCAACCAATGGTTAAGAATCGGCCGTTACTGGTACAATCGCCAGTTAGGAGATCGCTTTGATTGGTGGGAAATGAACCGTACTGCTATCAATGCTTGCCCATTAAAAACCAGCATTGCGGCTCCCAGAGAAAAGCCTAATTACTACCACCAAAAACAACAATTACCAATTCTCAAAAAAGATTTGGTTAAAGTAGTTCACAGTAGTGAGTTATTAGACTTCAAACAGGTCGATTCAACCGTAATGCAAGACGTTTCTAAGCGAGTTGATAAAGCCTTTGAGCGGTTCATTGTCGGTGACAGCAAAGGTGGAAAATCTGGCAGACCAAGATTTAAGACTGAACGTGACTACCGAACTATGACTTTTTCAACTGCTAGTAATGATTGGATTAAATTGATTCGCAAGAATTGGATTTATATTCGATTACCCAAGCTAGGAGTTGTAAAAGTTCGGATGCACCGAGCTATCCCAAATGGGTTTACCATCAAGCAAGTTAGTGTTACCAGAAAAGCCGATGGGTGGTTCATTCAGTTAATGCTTGAAGACACCTCTGTGCCTGAATTTACGACCGATCAAATTATTCCCACTTGGGATAATTCAATTGGTTTAGATGCGGTGTTACATGAAGATGTTTATTTGGCGACATCTGAGGGTGAGAAATTACCTTCTTTAAAACCACTCCGAAATAACCAAGCCAAATTAGATCGCATTTCAACGAAGCGAAATAAACGGAGACGAGGTTCTAAATCAAGACGCAAGTTAGCAAAAAAGGAATCTCGACAACATCAAAAGATTGCTCGTTCTCGTAAAAATTTTCATTATAAAACGGCTCACAAATTAGTGAGATCGGGAGCTAAGTTATTTTTCCATGAAGACTTGAATCTTCAAGGTTTAACCAAGCGAAATCAGGTTAAACAAGATGAAGATGGGAAGTATTTACCCAATAGGCAATCTGCTAAATCTGGACTCAATAAATCCTGGCAAGATGCTGCTTTTGGGCAATTTTTTACGACGCTGAACTACATAGCCGGAAAAGCTGGAGCAGTCGTCATTTCACAAAAACCTGCTTACACTTCAATGGTGCTCAGTTATCGGAATGAAATTATTTTCACCGATTGCAGTATCCGAGACTATTGGGACGAGCAAAACTCTTTGATAGTCGATCGAGATATTAATGCTGCGATTAACCTAAAAAGACTAGGGTTGGGCATTTTCCCTAGTATAAAACGCCGTAGTGGGAATCTTTCTGTAGTTGGTTCTATGGATGACAGTACCACGAAGGAAATCTTGCATACCCTTCATCGGGCTGCTAAGAAGCCCACATCATAATCTGTACTCAGATTTGATGTGGGAGTATGTCACCAAATTCCCGAATATACTTAGCA
>DMYK01000209.1:0-4513 GCA_003483675.1 Microcoleaceae cyanobacterium UBA11344 | reverse complement strand
CTGAGCTTGAGAGTTCTGCAACAGCAATAAAGGAGTGTTCAGCCCAGACAACTTATCGTCAAGCAACTCCGCCTTAATTGCTGCTCGCCGCCGCCCAAACAGCAATTTCATCGCAACTTTGGCATCTATCAACTGCTTTCTGAACTTTAGCAGTTCGTCAATCTTTGTTTGGCCGCCGAACAACTTAGCAATGGGATAAATCGATCGCAGCAGCCAGTAAGCCACAGGAGGTTGAGCCGTCAGCCACCGAGCCGCCAGCCAGCGTCCCCGCAGGCCCGTATTCACCCCTTCTGGCGCTAACAACACCAAACCCTGGACTCGATCGGGATATTTGAGCGCGTAGCTAGTAGCCACCCAACCGCCCAAAGAGTGACCAATTAAATAAACCTGTCGCAGATTCAACGTATCGAGGTATTGGGCGAGACATTCTACTTCGAGGTCGATCGAATAATTCATTTTAGGGCGTTCCGAATCGCCAAATCCCAGCAAATCCGGTGCGAAACAGTGGTAGTAAGGATGCAAATATGCGATCGTCTTAAGCCACTGATTGCTATCGTCCCAAGAACCATGCAAAAACACCAAATTTGGGCCCTGACCGACTTCGTGCCAGAAGATTTGGCCTAAAGAAAGTTTGACGCGGGAATTTCGTAGCTGTGAGTACATCCGGTTAAATATTTTTATATACAAAAACCATAATTCTATCTTCTGGGATGTCACATCAAACAAGGAAAAAAGTTAAAATTCATTCAAAATTTGACTAAAATGTATCTGCACCTCGCTTCAATTTAGAACTGTTAAACCTTGAAAATAGTCCTGCAAATGCTTGTCGCTATTATGGCTGAACTCGCCCTCCGGCAGCGATGTCGGCAAAAAAGCCTCAACCTCGCTGATTTCGAGTGTATCCTGAACCTCCATTTTTCCCTGCACCTCTGCTGCCACGACGATACAAATCGAGTGAAGTCGAGGATCGCGATCGGGTTCTGAGTAAACACCCACCAAACGGCGGATTTTTACCAGTTCTAGTCCTGTTTCTTCAGCCAATTCCCGCCGCACTGTTGTGGTAATATTTTCGCCCCAATCCACCATACCTCCCGGCAGTGCCCAGCAACCATTGTCGCGACGGCGAACTAACACAATTCGTCCATCAGGCAATATGGGGATAATGCCAGTACCAGTGACGGGGTGTCGAAATATCATTCCTAGCACGGTTTGTCCAATTTGCCACAATCGACGCATATATTAAAAAACTTTAAGAAAGGGCTGATACCAAACACTACAATATATTCTGTTGAAAATATAGTATGATATTTTGCCCTAGAAAATCTGCCAGATGCACAAAATTGCCCGCAGCGTCGGGCAAACTGAATTGACACTCCTCAGCTATCAAGGCGTGAGGATTCTTCGTTCACAGACTTAACTTGCTTAGACAAGATTGCTCCAGCCTGAGTAGAGGTCGAATCTCCCGAAGCGTTCGGATTTAAAATCCAGGTTCCTACATGACCTGTAGTACCCAAGGCTAAATTCAGGATGTTCCTAGCCGCATTCCAATCTCTATCTAATTCAAGTCCACACTGACAATTGTGTGTTCTAGTAGATAGTGATTTTTTTACAACTGTGCCGCAGTTAGAACAGTTTTGAGAAGTGTACGCTGGGTTAACGGCTACCGTTATTTTTCCAAGCTTGACCCCAAAATACTCCAACCATTTCCTGAATTGATACCAACCAGCATCATTAATCGACTTTGCGAGACAATGATTTTTAACTAGGTTTTTAATCCTCAAATCTTCATAAGCGACCAAATCGTTAGATTGGATGACGCAACGCGCTATTCCCTTAGCGTGTTCTTGACGCTGCCTACTTATTTTGAGGTGTACTCGCCCTAGTCGATTAATGGCTTTCTTTCGATTGGTAGAGCCTTTCTTTTTGCGAGAAACACATCGCTGTCTAGACTTCAACCGCTTCTCGCTCTTCCTGTAAAATCTGGGGTTCGGTTCGTTATGTCCGTTGCTGTCGGTATAAAACTCTTTGAGTCCAACATCTAAGCCGATTGTCCTACCAGTCGAGTTTGTCTCAACTTGATGTTCAATCCTGATTACAAATTGGACGTAATAACCGTCAGCACGTTTAACCAGACGCACCCGCTTGATCTGATCTATTTGGTAGAAGTTTAAGTCCCATGTCCCTTTTAGTGTTAACTTGCCAATAGCTTTCTTGTCGGTAAAGACTATTTGTTTGCGTGTCTCAGAAAGCGACCACCCAGAAGTCTTATACTCAACAGAACGACAGTTCTTTTTAAACTTCGGATAGCCCTTTTGACCGGGAACCTGTCGTTTGCAATTGTCGTAGAACCGAGCAATTGAACTATAAGCCCGCTCGACAGAGGCTTGACAAGCATGGGAATTTAAAGTCTTGACAAACGGAAATTCAGCCCTCAGCGCTGTGTTGTAGCGATAAAGCTCTTTCTGTCCAACACCTCTGTTGTCCATCCAGTAACGGATGCACTTGTTGCGGACAAATTGAGCGGTTCTAATCGCCTCATCTATTGCTGTATATTGGGTTGTTTTTCCTTTGGCTTTAAATTCCAGAACTATCATTTGACGTGGAAAAACTCTACGGCAATATTCTAGCACAAAAAGTCGCCCTAGAAGGGCGAGGCTTGAAACCCAATTTTTTGGTCAGGAGCTAAATCGCCTGGATTAAGTATCATTTGTCCTATTTGTCAATAGTTTGTTGATTTTTTTTTAGCTTGGCCTGTAGCCTGCTATGATTTACAAGTCACGCTGTCTGTTAGATGTATTTCCTGAATTCAGGAATATTAGTTATGATGACAGATCGCAGGTAAAGCCGAAGTAAGGCTTAGAGGCTGCTTTGACAGCAGCCGTTTTATTGTTGTTTATTAGTGATGAGGTCCGAATGGCTAAACGCCGTAATCTCAAGAAAGAGAAGGCACAACGAAATCAAGCATACGCCCGCAAGTTTCGCAAGCGCAGAAATCAAGATATGTTCTCTAACAAGAGAAGACGATTTGACGGCGGCAACGGTGGTGGCATGGGCGCCATGAGTGGTGGCGGCAGAGACAAAGATATGGCTGCCGCTGAAGATTAATCGCTGAGCCGATCGCGCGCAGCAATCAGTGATTTCCTGACTTGTTCAAATCCGGTACCCCCGTAACTATTGCGAGCCGCTACCACTTGCTGAGGTGCGATCGCGCTATAAATGTCTGTCTCAAAAGCTGGGTGCAATTCTTTCCACTCCTCAAGTGTCAAATCTTTGAGGAGTTTGCCCCCCAACAGGCAAGTTTTGACGACTTTGCCGACGAGGTTGTAAGCTTCCCGGAAGGGAACGCCTCTGGCGGCTAGGTAGTCTGCTACGTCTGTAGCATTAGAAAAGTCTTCTGTAACAGCCGCGGCGAGGCGATCGCTGTTAAATGCGATTCCTTCCCGCAGCAAAATCGTCATTGCTTCCAAACAAGCTTGTACCGTTTTCACGCTGTCAAACAAAGCTTCTTTATCTTCTTGCAAATCTTTGTTATAGGCCAAAGGCAGTCCCTTCATCACTACCAGCATAGCTTGCAAGTGACCGAAAACTCGCCCCGCCTTACCCCGCACCAATTCTGGAACGTCAGGATTTTTTTTCTGGGGCATAATGCTCGAACCCGTAGCGCAGCTATCTTTGAGCGAGATAAATCCAAATTCGTGAGATGACCACAAAATCATTTCTTCTGACAAGCGGCTCAGGTGTACCATGATCAGGCTGGCGGCTGCGAGAAATTCGATCGCAAAATCTCGATCGCTAACTCCATCTAAGCTATTAGCATAAACTTTGTCAAAATGCAATAGTTCGGCGGTATAATGTCGGTCGATCGGGAAAGTCGTCCCCGCCAGAGCACTCGAACCCAGAGGCGAAATATTTACCCGCTTGTAGACATCGCCGAGGCGTTCCCAGTCGCGATCGCTCATTTCAAAATAAGCCAAAAGGTAATGAGCCAAACTAATCGGCTGAGCGCGCTGCAAGTGCGTGTAACCAGGGATTAAAGTTTCCACGTTAGGTTCAGCAATATCTAGCAAAACAGCTTGAAATTCTCGTAATTGCTCGCGAATTTGTGTGATTTTGTCGCGCAAATACAAGCGAGTATCAGTACCTGCTTGATCGTTGCGCGATCGAGCCGTGTGCAGCTTTTTTCCTGCATCACCGACGATTTCCGTCAGTCGCTTTTCTACTGCAAAATGAACGTCTTCTGAGTCAATTCCCGGTACAAACAGTCCTTGTTGATATTCCAGACGAATCTGTTCCAAACCATTGACTAATTGTTCGCCTTCTGCTGCTGAAATAATCCCAGTTTTCGCCAGCATCTTAGCATGAGCGACGGAACCCGTCAAGTCGTACTCAATCAATTCAATGTCAAAGCCAATACTAGCATTAAATCGTGCGATCGCCGGGTGCAGCGCCGATTCAAATCTTTGACTCCAGGTTGTTTGTGGTGTTGTCATTTGTGAAGGTAAAACTAGATGAT
>DMYK01000489.1 GCA_003483675.1 Microcoleaceae cyanobacterium UBA11344 | reverse complement strand
TTCCGCATTCTATCGGCATCGCCCAGGGCTGTTTCTAACATGATTTTCCGCAATTCTGGTGGCATATCTGGTTCGGTATTCAAACTTTCTAGACACACTTGAATAGTGGAAAGGGGAGTTCGGAGTTCGTGGCCTGTGATGGCTATTAGATTGCTGCGAGTGCGGTCTAAGGCTTCTAATTGTTGATTTAGCTCTTCTAAATGTGCGTAGGTTTCTGCTTGAATTAAGGCTGCTCCGAGTTGGGTGGCGATCGCCTCAACTAGAGCCTGCTCGTCTTCTTCCCAAGCCAAGGTCGATCGACACTGGTGCAATTCCACCATACCCAACACCCGCCCCTGATAAAGCACAGGNNATTAACCAGGAGACAATTTGCCACTGTTTTACAGTCCCTTGTAGCGATTTTGTATTGACAATCAGCGGCTCTTGTGCTGTATCTTGGATGTAAACTCGCTCTTGCTTTACCACCGCATCACGAAATATCGGATTTTCCTGCAACGGCCAAGTCTGATTTAGCAGGGAATTGGTGTCGGGGCGCAAAAACTCGCGATCGATTTTAGTCGCAATATCTGTAGCTTTGCAGCGATAGATTAAACAGCGGCTTGCTGATAGAGCAGTGCCCAGTTCTTGAACTGCAACTTCCACGATTTCTTGCGGATTGAGAGACTGCCGCATTGCCGTTGTAATTAAGTTTACGAGGCGTTCTTTGCGTTCTTGGGCGGCGATCGCACCGTATGCTTTCAGCAGTTTGTGCTGGCCAGCTTGCAAGTATGTCACTAAGCGTTCGGCAAAAGCGTCGTTCAATTTGGGATTGGGAATGTTTGGGGGTTTCCCTATATTTTTGTCTGGCTGTGCGGATTTGGAATTAGCCGATTTCCTCGGTTTTTTCGGTGCGGCGACCAATTTGTAAGTTGTTCGCGCTCGATCGATCTTTTCGGCCAATTCCGGGCGATACTTGACAATTCGATCGAGCAACAATGCAGCGGCTTTGCAGCTTACCTCCCGATCGAAAGTCCAAATTCCCTCAAATCTACGAGCTTGATCCATCAACAGCGGCTCGCGCTCATCCTGATTTTCCAGGGGCACAATTTTTTCGTGACAAATCAGGCAAGTTGAGTAGTTTTCTCCGATCACCACTAAATGCCACTCTTGGCTTAACCCATCTTCCGGTGCAAACGCCACAGTTTCGTGACACTCCGAAGAGTTTTTAAACTCAGTTTCCGGTGCTGCTAGCACATATACCTGAGATGAGCGATCGGAAATGCGCTGGTAGCGGTGAGCTTCCTGGCGGTAAAAGCGCTCTCGCTGAAAGCTAGCAATGACTAAAGGTTCATCAGAACCCGCCAAAACCAAGTCTTCCATCGCGTGAGACAGCGCTGTCATGGAAGATTTGAAATAAATTTGTGCCCGCAGTTGGGGCAAAGCTTGCAGAAGTTCTGCGAGTAACGAAATAGGAACGAGCATTTGCCTTAAGCGAGCATTTTTGCCGATCACAAAACAGGAGCGATCGACAATAAGTTTAGATCGATCCCTTCTTAGTATCTCTCAAAAGTCACTATTAATTGGCCGTTAGTGAGAAACTAACGGCCAATTATTTTTTTCAGGGCGATCGCCCCTGAGTATAAATGCTTTGGCTGTCGCGGGCTTAGACAGGACGGCCAAAAAAACTCGGTTTCTCTGAAAAGTTCTGGATTCCTCCGAGAGATGCTCGCCGCAGGGTTTCGGCTTCGTGGCCCCTGAGCGTAGTCGAAGGGCTCAACCACCAGGGTTTTTGACCCCGCGTGCGTCCAGGAATGTTAAGCTAGCTCGCCCCCATCGTCACTGCCGCCCGGAGATGATTTGTAGAGAGCATCTAATTGTTCGCGGGCATCTTGTACAGTCAGCGAACGCATCACTAACAGGGGCTCGTTGACAATATTTCCGTATTCATCTAAAAGTTCTGGATGCGGCACAGCAAGAGAGCGAGGATAGGATGCGTAGCGATTATTTTGTCTAAATTGTTGAGGGCGCTGGGACTCCATACCTACCGTGACTAAGCTGCGGATTAAGTTACCGACGGCCAGAAAGGCAAGAACGGTAAAAGCTAGGATATAAAGCAGGTGTAACATGATTTTTCCTCCGGGCTAAACAGCCACACAGCAATTTACAAATGTGTTTCAGCAATTAATAAATTATTAACTGGAAATCTTGTTGATGTTGTCAAGTCTGCCGCCGATATTTCCTGGGTTTGGGATTTGACGGCGGGTTGAATTTGAAATCACCTGACTATTTTCCGGGCTTCGCCGACTGCAATGAGCGAAATCGCGCCGATACTTGCCAGCATTCAGCGAGCAGTCTGTGCCACGGCATCAGTGCTGCGGTTTCAATCCCAACTTGACCTCCCGTTGCATGAAATAAAGCGCTCGCAGCACTTACTTCTTGCTGAGCCTGTTTGACTCGCGCCAGTAAATCTGCTTGATCTTCGGCGCTGATGAAGCCTATTTCCTCAGTTTCTAAAAGGTTGGCCGATCGCTCGAACCAGTAATGAAAATCCTCTAACAGCGGTTGCAGTAAGGATTTGAGCAATTCGGCTTCAGGCAAGTTGGGATTCAGCATGGATCAAAATCGGGTTATTTATTTATTTTAATCTTAGACGCTATTTACAAAATGTAACATTATTTTAACAAAAATTCAATTTATTTACAAAAATTAGAGCGCTCGATTTGGGATTTTAGATTTTAGATACTTCGACGGAGTTTACCCGCTCGCCCTTCGATGGTTGGCGAGCGTAGTCGAACCACACTTCGACGGAGTTTACCCGCTCGCCCTTCGATGGTTGGTGAGCGTAGTCGAACCACACTTCGACGGAGTTGATCCGCTCGCCCTTCGACTACGCGAGCGGGTAAACGCAGTCGAAGGGCTCAGTACAAGTTTTGGATTTTGGATTGAAGACAGTCGTGGAGGCAAAAACCCGGTTTCTTAACGTAATTCTCTCATTTGAGGTTGATGGCGATCGTCAGAAACCGGGTTTTTTAGATTGATATTGCGCCCAGGACTGAGTAAGATAGGACTTACGCAAAGCATCTGTGTCATGCTGAGTGAAACGTAGTGTAGCAAAGCATCGAGCGAGATCCTTCGCTACACTCAGGATGACATAATTCCGTGGAGCGTGTGTAAGTCCTATAAGATAGAAGCCAGTACAACTAAATTAATTGCTAAATCAGCCCATGTCTAGCTCAGAACCCCTTTCCGCTCCAGAACAGCCCGCTAAAATAGAGTTACCCCGCACCAGCGAGTCGGAGCAACTAAAAAAAATTCGCCACACCACCTCCCACGTCATGGCGATGGCGGTACAGAAGTTATTCCCCAAGGCCCAAGTCACAATTGGCCCTTGGATTGAAAACGGTTTCTACTATGACTTTGACACTCCCGAACCATTTACGGAACAGGATTTAAAAGCCATTAAAAAAGAGATGATCAAAATCATCAACCGCAAATTACCTGTAATTCGCGAAGAAGTCAGCCGCGAGGAAGCTCAGCAACGGATTCAGGCAATTAACGAACCTTACAAATTAGAAATTTTAGCAGGTTTGATCGAACCCATTACTCTTTACCATTTGGGCGACGAATGGTGGGATTTGTGCGCTGGGCCTCACTTAGACAATACCAGTGAATTGAATCCAAAGGCGATCGAACTAGAAAGCCTAGCAGGAGCCTATTGGCGCGGCGACGAAACCAAAGCCCAGCTACAGCGAATTTACGGCACCGCTTGGGAAACCCCCGAACAATTAGCAGCATACAAACACCGCAAAGAAGAAGCCTTAAGGCGCGATCATCGCAAATTAGGCAAAGAATTAGGCTTGTTTATTTTCGCCGATGCAGTTGGGCCAGGTTTGCCTTTGTGGACTCCCAAAGGCACGATTTTGAGAAGTATTTTAGAAGATTTCTTGAAACAAGAACAAATCCAACGCGGCTATTTGCAAGTAGTCACTCCCCACATCGCCAGAGTAGATTTATTCAAAATCTCAGGACATTGGCAGAAATACAAAGAAGATATGTTTCCGCTGATGGCAGAAGATGCAGAAGCTGCCGCAAATGAACAGGGTTTTGTGATGAGACCCATGAATTGCCCCTTCCACATTCAAATTTACAAAAGCGAGTTACGTTCCTATCGGGAATTGCCGATGCGCTTAGCGGAATTCGGCACAGTTTACCGCTACGAACAATCGGGAGAATTAGGCGGTTTAACGCGGGTTCGCGGCTTTACGGTGGATGATTCCCACTTATTTGTGACCCAGGAACAATTGGATGCAGAATTTTTGAGTGTGGTGGATTTGATTCTGTCAGTATTCAAGAGTTTGCAACTCAAGAATTTTAAAGCGCGTTTAAGTTTCCGCGATCCAGATAATTTAGATAAATATATCGGTTCCGATGAAGCTTGGGAAAAAGCTCAGGGTGCAATTCGCCGCGCGGTGGAAACTTTGGGAATGAATTATTTTGAGGGAATTGGGGAAGCGGCTTTTTACGGGCCAAAACTCGATTTCATTTTCCAAGATGTCTTGGATAGAGAATGGCAATTAGGAACTGTTCAGGTAGATTACAATTTGCCTGAACGTTTTGACTTGGAATATGTCGCTGAAGATGGCACTCGCAAGCGCCCAGTGATGATTCACCGCGCTCCTTTCGGCTCTTTGGAGCGTTTGATCGGAATTTTGATTGAGCAGTATGCAGGCGATTTTCCGCTGTGGTTAGCGCCGATTCAAGTGCGTTTGTTGCCTGTCAGCAATGAGTTTTTGCCCTTTGCGAAGGAGGTGGCGGCGAAGATGAAGGCTCTAGGAATGCGCGCGGAAGCTGATGAGAGTAGCGAGCGTTTGGGTAAGTTGATTCGCAATGCTGAGAAGGATAAAATTCCGGTGATGGGTGTTGTGGGTGCGAAGGAGGTTGAGTCTAATAGTTTGAATATTCGGACTCGTGCTTCTGGCGAGTTGGGGGCAATTTTGGTTGATGATGCGATCGGAAGATTGCAGGGGGCTATTAGTAGTTACGGGGATTTTTAGGAGATTTTTTAACCGCAGATGCACGGGGATTAACGCAGATGATGAATTTGATATTGTCTGCGTTTTTTTAGGCGATCGGCTAAAGTAGAAGTAGGTAAATTAACAGGAGTTAAATCAATGGCTAATCCGTTTCCGGGGATGAATCCTTATTTAGAAAGTCCTGAATTGTGGCGTTCTGTTCATAATAGGTTAATAGTGGCGATCGCAGATTTGTTGACTCCGCAACTGCTACCTAAATATTTAGTAGATATCGAACAAATAATTTATCAAATCAGCGGCGAAGATGCTTTACTAATTGGCATTCCCGATGTCACAATACAGCGCTCACCAACTACAAGAATCGAGACTACTTCTAATGTCGCCGTTGCGGCTCCACCAGCCCAATCTTTGAAGGTAAAAATACCTTTTCCAGTGGAAGTAAAAGAAAGTTATTTGCAGGTAATCGCAACAGAAACTAAAAAGGTAGTGACTGTAATAGAAGTGCTTTCTCCAACTAACAAACGCCCAGGAAAAGGGCGAGAAATGTATGAACAAAAGCGCGAAAAGGTGTTTGGTAGTCGCACTCATTTGGTTGAGATTGACTTGCTGCGAAGTTACCAACCTTTACCAGTTTTTGGTAACGATATTGAGGCAAGTTATCGAATTTTAGTGAGTCGGGCCAATCAAAAGCCTTGGGCGGATTTGTACCTTTTCAATTTACCCGATATGATTCCTGGGTTTCCATTGCCTTTGCGCGCAGGCGATGCGGAACCAATTGTAGATTTACAAGGGTTATTAAATGGGATTTACGATCGCGCAGCCTATGATTTTAGAATAGATTACACCGCCGCACCCATTCCCCCGCTGTCTGAAACCGATGCTGTTTGGGCTGATGCTTTGTTGGAGGAGAGAGGGTTGAGGGGATAATAGAATTAGTAGTCCTGGATGCATCAAAACCAAAGCACTGAGCGAAGTCAAAGTGTTTTCCGTTTTTGCGGGAGGGATACATCATCTTGGCATTATAGTGGATTACATAGATGAACACTATTGTAAAACCAAACTAATGCAGATCCTCCTATAAAAGCGATTATTGATGTTATAATTAAAAAAGGTGTATTATCGTCCACTTTATTATAAACGTGAGAGAGGGAGGCTAATACAATCATGCCTGCTACTATAGACAAACCAAAGAATCCCACCATTGCTAAAATAAGGACGATACAAAGCATAGAAATTTTTTTCCTAATGTTAATGCTTAACCTATGATTCCACCGCATTTTGCGGTATCATAATTGAGTTCAGGACTTACGCACGAGGAGACTCGAAACCGGGTTTCTGCGTAGATATTTAGTTTCAAACCGACGATTTTTCATAGAAACCCGGTTTCTTTGCGTATGTATTAAAAAAACGCTGGGATAATGTAGAACATTTTCCCGAT
>DMYK01000040.1 GCA_003483675.1 Microcoleaceae cyanobacterium UBA11344 | reverse complement strand
GCTGGAATCAGTTTTGTCCCGGATTGTCCGAGCATTTCGATTTCCGTGTAACCAAAAATTCGCTCGGCCCCTAAATTCCAGCTTGTTACTAAACCCTCTAAATCTTTGCTGAGAATGGCATCTTCCGAAGTTTCCACGATCGCAGCTAGTCTAGCGTTCTCAATTTCTACCTGTTGTCGCTGGTAAATTTCCCATTGCAACTGATGATTCGCTTTCTTAACTTCGTGAATTTGGCAATAACTTACTTGTACCAGATACACGACTAATCCAAAGAGCCAAACTAAAACTAAGCCGCCAATTAGCACAACGATGGGTAAAGAAGATTTCACTTTTGCTATTAATTCTGGAGTGGGGAAAACCTCTACCCGCCAGTCTGCACGCCATGTTTTAACTACAACCGTTTTCTGTAGTGAAGGTTGAGATGGGAGATTCTGGCTGTAGATCAAATCTGTGCGATCGTAGATAGCCACTTTGTAACCAGGTGGCACTCTCAAGATACTGTCAAATAGAGTTTGAAACTGAAAGACTCCGACAATAAACCCATCAAAGCGATCGCTCACAAATAAAGGAAAAATTGCGAGAAATCCTTTACCCATTTGAGGGAGTGAAATATTGTGTGTTAGGACAATTTCGCGCAAATCGCGAGCCACCTGCAAAGCGATTTGGCGACGGGGTTCTCGACTCAAATCTAAGTTTTGTGCTGCCTCATTTCCCGCCAGTGGCACAATCCACCGGACTTTAAAAGATGGATCTACCCACTCAATGGCCTGATAACCATAGAAATTATGTATATAGGCGGCAGCATCGGCTTCCCAAAGATCCTTTCCAGTACCACCACTCACTTGCCAGCGATTTGCCATTTGCTGAAGTGTCAGCATCCGGCTTGACAATTCTTTGCTCAGTTGTAGCTCGATCGCATTGGCTTCTTGCTGAGTTAACTGTTCGATATGAACTTCTTCGTTAATCGTTAGCTGTTGCCACGTCAGTAAAACAGCAAGAGAAGCCAACACACTAAGCAGGAGAGGTAGCAGTCTTTTAGTTAGTGTTTGGCATAAGCTTCTAAATGGGTTGAGTTGGGCGATAGCCATAAATCGATCCAGGTATTAATAAAAATGTCTTGGATTTATGGGCTAGGTTTGGTAATTTAATGATTCAATAGAGCAAAGTTTAGAGTGTGAAAAACAGTCAACAAGACGAAATCTCAACTTTCGCAAACCCTAAATTGAACAGTTAAATTATTGCTAATGAAGAATTGTGTTTCTTGATCCCTAGCTCTGTAACTAAATTTGTAGATGGCAATGAACCATAGCTGTTCAGATTTTTAACAGGCACTGATTGCCAGCACTGACGACAAAACCAGTATACTTGATTTTGGCCAAAGTGACAGAGCCTTGGATTCGAGCAGCAGGGGCAGTGTGCCATAAAAACCTCTATTTTAAAGAAAGTGTATTTCGCTCTTGTTGTACAGTGCTGTAAGCTGGCTTGAAGCACCAATTGCATGACTGTAGAGATCCAAAATAAAGATTTGGTAAAAAATACAAGGTTGTTAAGGAATTGATCCGAATTTTAATATTTCGTAAAAATAGTATTGTAGGTGCGTCGGCACTCAAGCATCACTGAAGAGCTACAAGGGTTTTAGCCTGACGCACCCTACTATAATCAGCAGGTGAAAATCCTTAAAGTAATTAATCCCATCCCAAAATCTCGGCGACTTCTTCCATCAGGGTGATGGGTTGGAATGGTTTGGGAATTACCCCGGTAACGCCCATTTCGGCAAATTTAGCTCGATCGCGAGGCAACACTTTCGCTGTCAGCAGAATCACTGGAATCGATCGGGTGACGGGATTGGACTGGAGGCGCTCATACACAACCAATCCATCCATTCCGGGCATAGATACATCCAGCAAAATAGCGTTGGGTTGTTCTGTTTTGAGGATTTCTAAACATTCCTCTCCCGAAGCTGCCACCAGTGTTTCCCATCCCCCTAAATCTTCTAGGCACGCCTGCACCAATTCCCGGAGGTGTTCATCATCATCAACAACTAAAATTCGTCTGTCTATCATAGGATTTTGGATTTTGGATTTTGGATTTGGGCTGATCGTTCAATCCTCGTAGGGACACGGCTCTTGGAGTGTCCCTACCGTGTTTCATAACAGCGGGAACTGCTTTATGTCATTCTGAGTGAAACGAAGAATCTCAGAGCTTTGCAACACCGTCTGAGCCTTATTCAATCCTAGGTAAAGGTAGAGTAAAGAAAAACGTGCTGCCTTCACCTAAAATACTTTCAACCCAGATTTTTCCGCCATGCCGCTCAATAATACTCTGACAAATTGACAAGCCTAACCCAGTTCCTCCTTTTTCACGGGAATCGGAGGCATCAACTTGCTGAAATCGGCCAAAAATCAGTTCTAGTTTGTTCGCAGGAATGCCGCGCCCCCGATCGCGGACTTGGAATAACACAAAGTCTGTCTGGATTTCGGCGCTGACGTGGATTGTGGAGTGGGCGGGGGAGAATTTGATAGCATTACTTAACAAATTTGTCAAGGTTTGAATAATATTATCTTGTGCTGCCCAGACTTCGGCATCGGTGGGGGTAAAGTTGAGGGTGATCTGCTCTTGAGTCGCGATCGCCTGTATACCATCAATTGTTTGCTGGATCAAATCGGCGGCTTTGCAAACAGTTTTCTCCAAAACTGCCCGCCCGGAGTCTATGCGCTCCAAATCTAAAATATCATTAACCAGGTGCACCAAACGATTAGTATCAAGTAGGGCAATTTCAATCATGCGTCTGGACTTTTCTGGTTTTTGATCATAAATCCCAGATTTTAATAGTCCCAGTGACAGTTGCATTGCTGTTAAAGGGGTGCGAAGTTCATGGCTGACAATCCCAATAAATTCATCCTTAATTATTTCCATCTTTTGTCGTTCGGTGATATCTTCCCCAATGCTGATCGTGCCAATGATGTTTCCCACTGAATCTTTTAAGAGCGTATTATTCCAAGCAATAAATCGTTCTTCTCCCGATTTGGTCAAGATGTAATTTCGACAATGGCGCTGGGTATTATGGGTCAATATTTCAGAGCCCGCGGTTTGAATTGATTGTTGATTATCGCGAGGTAAGATAAGTTTACACCAACTGTTGTCTAAACATTCTGGGTGAGTAAATCCTGTCAGTTTTAAGAAGAAAGGATTAACGTAATTGACATTTCCCGATTTATCTAGTCCGACAACAATTAACTGCACGTTATCCAAGAGCGATCGCCAGCGTCTTTCGGCTTCTAGGATTGTGGCTGCTGCTTGCTTGCGTTCTTGCAATTCGATCTGAAGTTTTTCGTAGAGTTCTGATTGCTGAATCGCGATCGCGAGTTGACTGGCAATTTGTTCGAGCAATTCGATTTCCCAAGATTGCCAGTTACGAGGTGTAGCATTTTGATAAATAGCTAACAAACCCCAAAGATTTTCTCCCGAAAAAATAGGGAAAACGGCATAACTTTTAGCTTGAAATTGTTCTAATAGTTCGACATGACAGGTTTGAAGTCCAGCCCTGTAAATATCATTAATAACAAAGCTTTCTTTATTTAGAAAACGACCGCCTTGAGTTTCTTGCAGATAGGTATCTTCCCAAACTTTGCCGGCACCGGATTCTACCAATTTTACCCAATCCTCACCAACTGACTCGACCAAAAAATCGCCACTAAAATCAAGATTAAAGCGGTAAACAGCAGCGCGATCAACCTGTAATGTCTGCCTGACTTCAGTCACAGTAGTATTCAGAATGGCATTGAGATCTAAAGATTGGCGAATTGCTTGAGTAACGCTCCAGAGCAACTTTTCCTGTCTGGATTTCTGTAGTAAGGCTGCTTCCGCCTGTTTGCGATCGCTAATATCATTGTTAATTTCTAGGATCTTAATCGGTATACCAGCATCATCTTTTTGGACAACCCAACGGCTAGATACAGTAATAGCGCGATCGTTCTTGGTGAAATGGATTAGTTCTCCTTCCCAATAACATTTTTCTAACAGTTGTGCTTTAATCTCAGCCAAAGGTTGAGGAAACTGAGTTTTCAAGAAAGTGTGCGCTTCTTGTCCGAATGCTTCTGCTTTTGTCCAGCCATACATCCACTCGGCTCCATGATTCCAAAAGGTAATAACCGAGTTTAAATCCCAGGTAATAATACTATCGCGAGCTAAATCTAGCAGTTGCGCTTGTTCATTTACTAATTGATAGGCTTGTTCTTTTTCTAGTAAGGCAACTAACAGGCGATCGTTGACTTCCGTTAGTTCTGCTGTTCTTTCTATTACCCGTTGTTCCAGTTCGGAATTGAGTTGTTTTATGGCCATTTGTGCTTGTTTGCGCTCCCTTAGTTCCCCTTGTAGCTGCTCAAATAAATCAGCTTGTTGAATAGCTATTCCTGCTTGAATTACTACTTGTCGCAAGAGTTCAATTTCTGAAGATTGCCACTCCCGCGGCGCTGTGCAGTGATGAGCAATCAGTAACCCCCACAATTCATCTCCTTTGACAATGGGAACTACTAAATTTGCCCTGACTTGTAAACTTTCGAGAATTTCTATGTGACAGGGACTAATATCAGAATTATAGATATCGGATTTTGCCGTAATTAAACCTTTTTTGAAGGGTTCAATGTAATCTTTCCCAATACAAGGATCATAAATGTGGCTCGGTAAAATAGCCTTACTTTCATCAACAACCGACTCCACCAGAACTGTTACCCCCCAGTCAGGAGAAAATTTAAAAATTACCACGCGATCGCATTGCAGAATGTTTCTGACTTCCCTTACCGTGGTGTTGAGAATATCGTCTAATTTGAGGGATTCGCGGATAGAAAGTCCTGTTTTGGCAAGGAGTTGCTGTTGCTGTTGTTGCCATTCCCGTTCTCGAATCAGTTGGTTATGTCGCAGGATATAGCTAATGGATCGATGCAAACTTTGAGGGTTAATCTGGCTTTTTTCTAAATAATCCTGAGCGCCACTTTTGAGTAAATCAACGGCAATTTGGATATTTACTTGACCTGTAAACATAATTACGGGAAGGGTATTTCGCCCAGTCTGTTGCTGGAGTTGCTGCAATAACTCTAACCCGTCCATATCGGGTAATAAGTAATCGAGTAGAAAAATATCTGGGCTATTTTGCTGACACCATTCGAGAGCATCTTCGCCGTTATCAAATTCCACAATCTGGTAGGTCCGATCGCGATCCTCCATCAAAAATCGTCGGTAGGTAACGCGATCGACTTCGGAATCATCGACTAAGAGAATCGTCAAATTTGTCGTGGCGGGCGTTGTCTGTGGTAGATGGGTTTGGGGACGCGATCGCCCCGTCTGCTTGAGAGCCGCGACTTCCCCGCGCAATAACTCTAATTCTGCAATCAGTTCGTCTTTCGTTTTGTCGCCGGTCATATTACCCCCTTCTCTTTTCTACTTGGCTATAGTCGTAAAAATCAACTTAGTCTAACTCCGGTAACATGGAAAATTCAAACCAATATCGAAATAAAGTGCGTAACGTATCAGTTAATGCGGATATTCCCATAGGTTTTAATATATAACCATTCACCCCTTGAGCATAGCAAAATTTCACATCCTTTTGATTAAAAGATGTGGTAAAGACAACAACAGGAATTAAGTTTAATTCCTTCTTACTTCTGATGGTTGCTAATACCTCTCTTCCATCGGTTCCGGGTAAGTTTAAATCTAAGAGAATTAAATGAGGACGAGGCGCGATCGCGGGATCGGCATAATTTAATTCTGAAAACAAAAAGTCCAAAGCTGTATCGCCATCCTCACAGCGATAAATCGAGAATGGCCCCGCGATCGTTTTGACAACCCGCAGGAAGGCTTCATAATCTTCGTCACTATCTTCGATCACTAATATACTTATCGGTTTATCCTCACTGTTCATTTGGTGCTGAAAGAGTAAAATAAAATGTCGTTCCTTCCTGATATTTTGATTCTACCCAAATTTGTCCTCCATGTCCTTCGACAATTTTTTTAACTATTGTTAATCCTGCCCCGGTTCCACCTCCATATTTATTTTGTGCGTGCAAACGTTTGAAAAGGCGAAAAATGGTATCTAAATGTTTTTCTCTGATGCCAATTCCATTATCTTTTACATAAAAAACCGGGATATTTTGGTGAAAACAAGGATGCTCGATTAATGCCCAATCTGGTTTCTCCATTGTACACCCAATTACTATGCGTTTTTCCGGTTGCTCGTTATACTTTATCGCATTACTAATTAAGTTCACAAAAATTTCTTCGGTTAACACGCGATCGCCTTGAATAATTGGCATATTCTCAGGAATTTGGAGATCTATTTGAAAATTCGATTGGCTGATTTTGAGCAGATCAATAACGTTATTAACTAAATTATTGAGATTGAGGTTATTCCGGTTTAAGTCAGTACGAGATAAGCGAGAAAAATGCAGTAAAGCATTGATTAAATTTTCCATGCGCTTAGTTAATTCCATTAATGTATTTAATTTAGTAACCGCATCTTCATCTAATTTATCCTGATAATCTGCTAACAAAAAACTGGCATAATTGTGAATGCCCCTTAAGGGTTCTTTCAGATC
>DMYK01000180.1:876-2543 GCA_003483675.1 Microcoleaceae cyanobacterium UBA11344 | reverse complement strand
TTTAACCACAGAGGGCGCAGAGAGCGCAGAGTCAGAGAAAAGAGAGAGATGAATAATTTCGATACCAAATAAATAGAATACAAGATACCCGACTTCTTTAAGAAGTCGGGTATCTAACATAATTTCTTAGTCCCCCTCTGCTAGGATTTTGTTTGACAAGAAGCGATTTCAAGCGCCGAATCATCTTCTAATTTCCGTTTCCGCTTGAGCACCAGCCCAGCAAAAAAAGCAGCAGCAGTTACGATTCCCGCAATTTCCGAAGGCTCAGGAACAGCTTCAGCACCATCAATCGCCCGCATCTTAAAAGAGAATTTATCCTGATTCGATTCTAATTTAATCGGGAACGCGAGAGGGTTTTTTGGGTCAATGGCTGCGTCGATACCAGTGACGCTAAACTCCGACACACCGTAACCGAGTAAAGCCACAAAATCTACTACTTGATTCGGCTTGAATTTGCCGATTTCTTTGCCGCCAACTAAGACATTGAAAAGTTCGTCCGCATCAATACCGCTAGGTAAACCGAGAATTTTGGTAAATAATGAGGGTTCGTTTGGCTTGGAAGTAACCGCGATCGGGCTTTTGTTAACAATACACCCATCACCAGTCCCGCCGCTACTAGAAGTCGCAGCATCGCCGATTTTGAAGGTAAAACCAGCCGCCACCGGCGGATCAAACCAGTGACTACTTGCTACATTATTAAAACTATGCCAACCATCCTCAAAATTATCGGGTAACAACGGATTTCGCTGAGAACTACCGCACATCGGATTCAGCATAAAACCATGCTTTTTGCCCGTCGCACTGTTAATGCCTACGCCTACCATTTGTCCGCGATCGTTAATGCCGGTTACTTGCTGTAAAAACCAGCCAGAGTCCGCAGCAATCAGGCTATTGACATCAGCCATCTGGCCATCTTCCCAGATGAAACCATGATTAAGCCCACCATTCCCAGTAGTGGTATCAAAACCTACTACTTGCCCTTTATTGTTAATCGCAACCGCAGCACTCTGATTCCCACCGAGAGTACCCAAATCTGTAACTTGACCAGACGACCACAAGGTAGCATGACTTTGCTTAATTTGAGTATTTGCAGAATAGCCCACTGCTTGCCCAGAATCATTGATATCATAAGCTGTGCTGTGGTTATAACCAAGAAGAGTTCCCAGGTCAATCATCTTGCCATTTTCCCACTGGAAAGCATGAGTTATGTGCAAAGCCAAGCCAGAATAACCAACAACTTGTCCTTGATTATTGATACCCTGAGCTGCTGCTGCATCATAACCAAGAGTACCGAGATTAATCATCTCGCCGTCTTTCCACAGAAAGGGAAACCATTTCTCTTGGGAAATCACAAACCTACCAACTATTTGCCCAGATTCATTGATGTCACTAGCCAGACTGCTGATACCACCAAAATAACCGAGGTCAGTCCTTTTACCATCTTTCCAGACATAGGCATTATCCGTCCAATTTTCACTCAGATAACGACCCACAACTTGGCCAGAGCTATTCATTTGGTAAGCCCAAGTGCTATCTTTAACCTCAGTCATCTGACCGTTTTCCCATATCCAACCAACACCACCCTGACCAAGCATCACTTGTCCGAGATTGTTCATACCATAGGTATGAGCTTGGCCGAGGTCGGTAATCGCATAGGAAGCGAAACC
>DMYK01000180.1:0-858 GCA_003483675.1 Microcoleaceae cyanobacterium UBA11344 | reverse complement strand
AGCGACAGACAACTTTGAACAAACGCGCTCAAGGGAGCTTGTTGAAACATTTTCTTGATTTTTTTCATGTGCACCTCAGATTTGCTCATCGGGTGTGACCTCTTTGCAGAGTAGAGAAGAAGTTCCGCTCTGAAAAACTTACCCAAAACCAGACAAACCCCGACAAACCGGAGATTAAATAGTTTTAGTGTTTTCTTCCTGCTTCTCACGGTCGGTAATCCGATCCCATCCACAGGCAGATCACCCGTAAGCTACGGGCTGCACAAGGAAAGTCTTAAAACTCTTAAACCTTCATGTTTTAAATTAACGGCGGCATTTTCATCCCGATCTTGAACATGACCGCAATTTTCACACTTATATACTCTATCAGCAAGAGTCAAATCTTGTTTATGTCCACAATTAGAACATGATTTAGAAGACGGATACCAGCGGTCAACTATTACTAAATGTGAAGCATACAACTGGCATTTATATTCCAACTGTCTTCGGAATTCAAACAAACCTAAATCGGCTATAGCGCGAGCTAATTTAGGGTTTTTTAGCATCCCTTTAACGTTTAAATCTTCAAGGCAGATTACATCAAAAGTTTTTGCCAGCCATGTAGTTAATTTGTGCATATAGTCTTTTCTGATATTCGCAACGTGCGAATGAAACCGTCCTAATTTAATCTTTGCTTCCTGATAAGATGCGGTTCCTTTTTGCTTGCGACTAAGTGACCGAGATAATTGTCTAAGTCTTCCTAGAGCCGCTTTCAGCGGTTTTATATTGGGGATAACTTGACCATTGCTTAAAGTTGCTAGTGATTTAATTCCCAGATCAACACCTACAACTTCGATTGGTTCTCTCATTGGCTGTGAC
>DMYK01000383.1 GCA_003483675.1 Microcoleaceae cyanobacterium UBA11344 | reverse complement strand
ACAATTTTTTAATTGCTACAAATAAACTTTCCAGCAACAAATCGTATTGTTTGTGAGTGAAAAAATCCGAAGTGTGAATAGAAGCGGCAAGTTGCAAAGGTTCGTGTTTTGCCAAATACAAAAACCGATTGCGGTTGCAAAAATACTCTGTGAGTTTGCTACCTTTACTCGATCCTCGGTATTCGTGATGCGCTATAGCTGTCGGAGTATAAAGCATTTTCCAACCCTGTTTTTGGCAGCGTTTAGAATATTCTACATCCTCAAAATACATCACAAAATCTTCATCTATTTGACCAACTATTTCGAGACATTCCCTGCGGAAAAGCACAGCCGCCCAACAAAGACCTTCTACTTCGCGTTCTGTGTTATACTGTCCTGAATCTTTCTCACCAAAGCCGACATCTCGCCAAAAAAAATTAGGCAATTGTTGAATGCCAACACTGTTAATTCGCCCGTCTTTAAACAGCAATTTGCCGCTTGCAGCACCTACATTTTTGTGTTTTTCTAGCAGCTTTACCAGGATTTCTAGCCAGTGGCTATCAAGGGTGGCATCGTTATTGAGGAAACCGATATATTGTCCTTTAGCTTGGCTGACACCCAGGTTTAAAGCTTTAGCAAAGTTGTTTTCAGAGTTGACAAAAACGCGCACTTGGGGAAAGAGTTCGCTCAGAGTGTTAACTGATTCGTCTTGAGAGCAGTTATCTATTAAAATTACGTCTAGTTGCTGTTCAGGATAGGCAAGTTTTTGCAGAGATTTTAAGCAATCTTTCGTCTGGCGAATACCTTTATAATTGACGATAATTAGCGAACATATTGGTATTGAGGTCATTGGGGATTTTAGATTTTAGATTTTAGATTTTAGATTGATCTCGCAGATGAATTCGGGGGCTTGTGACTAAATTGCTTTGGGTCATTTTTGATTCACGACTTACGCACTCAAGGGTGGTGTTTCAAGACTTTGAGATTCTTCGTTTTACTCAGAATGACAGAATTATATCCAAATGTCTAAGTCCTATTATTGTCGATGGAGCAACTGAGCGTTAATTTGAGCTAAAATAGCACTATGCTGCTGCTGTACTGCTTGAATTTGCTCTATTTCAGATTGAAGGGCTATTAGGGCTTTTTGCTGAGTTTCAAGCTGTGCTTTAACTTCGAGAAACCCATTACTAAATTCCCCTTGCAGTTTTTGATCTAGCTTTTTTTGATTCTCCTGCAATTTTTGCAACTGGTTGCTCAATGTTTGAACGACGCGGGTATTGGCAAAATTGTAAATTACTTGTCGTTCCAGTACCGGTCTGAGCAATTTTCGGACTATTTTTCTAACTGCGATGACTACGGAACCAAGCCGCCTTTGATAAGAGGTAATTGGGACATTATAAATATCAAAACCAGTTTTTAGCAAGGCGATATCTTCGTCTTCTTGCTCAAGGGCGATCGTACTATCTTTGCTCCCAGACTGCGGCGAATCAGCCACAATTCGTGGCTCCAAAGTTTGCCGTAATTTATCTATTATCTGTTGAGTTGGTACTTCTTCGTACTGCAATCTTTCGCCTCCTTTCTCTAAACTTCGTGAAATAATGTAGGGTGCGCATTGCGCACCTTACTGCGCACCTTACCCTGAATCATGTAGGGTGCGCATTGCGCACCTTACTGCGCACCTTACCCTGAATCATGTAGGTGCCCATTGCGCACCTTACTGCGCACCTTACCCTGAATCATGTAGGTGCCCATTGCGCACCTTACTTGAATATACCAAACAACTTACCCTTCCATTTCCTATTTAAACTAATTCTATTTGACTGTCATCGCCAATCATAAACCGCAGAGCTTTAGGGCGCGGAGGAGCCTTAGTAATTTTAGCTCTTTGCCCAACTACACTGTCAACAATTCGCTGGTGAATGCCAACTATTCTCGCCCCTTGCAATATTACACTGTGTTCGATATCAGCATCAATCATCGTCACTCGATCGGCAATACTGCTGTAAGGCCCGATAAAGCAATTTTCGATGTGGCAATTTTCCCCAATCACCACCGGCCCGCGAACGGTAGAATTAATTACTTCAGTTCCTTCGCCTATTTGCACTCGCCCGATAATTTGACTTTTCTCGTCTACTTTTAATTCGGTTGAAGCTACGATACAGCTATCTAGAATAATTTGGTTGGCACTCAGCAAATCGTCTTTTTTCCCCGTATCCAACCACCAACCTTCTAAATTGCAGGCTTCTACTTTTTTTTGTTGATTGATCAACTGTTGAATAGCATCGGTAATTTCGAGCTCGCCACGGGGCGAAGGCTGAATTTGATCGATCGCCTCGTGAATCGTAGGAGCAAAAAAGTAAATCCCGACCAGTGCTAAATTAGAAGGCGGGACTTGTGGCTTTTCTACAAGTTGCAAAACTCGCCCATTTTCATCTACTTTTGCCACCCCGAAAGCACTAGGATTGGGAACAGGCCGCAGCAGAATCAAAGCGTCTAGCTGGTGCTTTTTAAAAGTCTCTAAAAACGGATCGATTTGATTCTGAATTAAGTTATCTCCTAAATACATAATAAACGGAGAATCGCCCAAAAATGGTCTAGCAATTTTCACCGCGTGAGCCAGTCCCGCCGGTTCGTTTTGCAAGATATAAGTAATTTTTGCACCAAAGCGATCGCCATTTCCGGTTTTCACCTTCACCTCTTCCCCGGTTTCAGGACTAATAATAATCCCAATATCCGTAATACCTGCCGCCACAATTCCTTCAATTCCGTACCACAGTATGGGCTTATTTGCCACCGGCACCAACTGCTTAGCACCTGTATAGGTGAGGGGACGCAAACGTGTTCCTTTGCCGCCAGAGAGGATTAATGCTTTCATTCGGTTAACTCTCAGTTATCCTTTAGGGTGTACGGTGCTGGCTCGATTTGCCTGCACTTGTTCGCTCTCGTTAATTTTAAAGCACTACTACTCCGCTGGCAATAGTTGCAGTGTTTTCTGATACAAATGATTTGTGCGATCGAACTTTTAGCATTTAGGTGTAAAGTGCTTATAGCCCACCATACATTTAATTGCCTACCTTTTTAATAGCGGCCGTACCGGGCGATAACTGCACCGCAGCCATGCTGTTGATTTGTCAGCCAAGCCCACATCTGATCCCCCAAGCAAAAATGCCACCACTCGTGAGGATGTTGCTGAAAACCAGCAGCTATCATCACATCTTTTAAGATTTGCCTGTGACGGTGATATTGCTGTTCTTGCGGCTCATTGCTGCTAGCAAAATAATCGGGATAAGAACGTTCTGATATTTCATCTATGGGAGAACCCATATCAATTTTTTGATGGTTTTCATCGACTAAAGTTACATCTAATGCACCACCTGTGCTATGAGGAGGAGGTGTGGCGCGATCGAGGCTGGGCACTGCCCAAAATTGATATACTTTCTCTAAAATTACTTGGCGTTTTTCTTCTGAAACCGGCAATTCGCAGCCTTGAGCTTGGGCAATTTCCGCAAAAGTATAATCTACCATAAATTGCTGCACTTCCACCGGACGGTAAGCGTCAAATATCAGAATTTTCCAAGGAGGATGATTTTGCTGTAGCTGGGTTTTAGCAACCATCAAACTATCTCTAACTCCCTCACGCAAATAGTAAGGCGAATCAGCTTTGCTGTTGTGATAGGGTGCGCCTAATTTTTGATAAGGATGCGGATTTTCTAAGGCAAAATTTTCGGAGGTAATTGAGACTAAAGGTTCGCTGCATTCGAGAATGGGTATTTGCTGGTAGGGTTTCATATAAAGGTTTTGAGATTTTCGATAGTTACTGGTGAACTACAATTGTATCTCGATTCATCTCAATCAATGAATGTTTCTGAAACAGTTCATCTAACTGCGGCAAGTTATTTATCAATAACTCTATAAGTTCGTTATTATTGATATTGCCTGTAGTCAATAGCAACAACTTATAAGGTTGCTGGTAGATCGTAAATGAATCGAAAAAATCTCGGTCTTTTGTAACAACAATCCTGTTTTCTAGGATTGATAGCAAGTTAATTTCTGAATCTGGCGTTGCGTTTCGCTGAGGTAAATCTTTAGTGTGAATAGTATCGCAACCAGTAGATTGCAGCACGCGCGCCAGACGTACCGGTAATTGTGCATCTACCAACAACTTCATTGTACTACTCGGTATATGCTTTTAACTTGAGTCAGGCGCGTTGCAAATAGCAAAGCAGCTAGAATATCCTCATGTTCTAAATCGTCATAGTCATCTATAATTTCCTTTGCATTCATGCCAGAACTGAGCAATTCAAGAATCAACTCTACAGGATAGCGGAGGCCGCGAATACAGGGTTTTCCGTGACAGATGTTCGGATCTAGTGTAATTCGCTGCAAAAGTTTGTTTTCCATATTTTAAAATCAAATGTTGGATCTAGTATAACCTCATAAGAGCTTTTATTCAAGTGTTAGTAAAGACTTGAGGATGTTAATTGTACATTTAAAGTCCTCAAGTCCTGACTGCAAAAAATCCTAACTTTGGCGGTAAGCAATTACCGCATAAAACGGATCGCCGCCTCCGATTCCCAGCATTTGCATAAAACTCGGTAAGCTAGACTGCTTAGCCATTACTTCCGGCTTGCTAAATCCGGGTATATTCGCTCCTTTGACAGAATCAAAGTAACGCTTGACTAATTCTACCCGATCGCCCTCCGCTCCTGATCGCCAAGCCGCGATCGCCTTTTGATAAAACATCCGGTTAGAAAAGCTAAAAATCGCTACTCCACCCGGTTTCAAGATCCGATGAATCTCGGCAAATATGGCATCTGGATACTGCAAATATTGTACTGAAACACAGTTGACAACCGCGTCAAATGCTGCATCCGGCAAGGGCAACTTAGGATTTGCATTCAAATTCTGGACAAAATAATGATTGAACCGAGGATTTTTTGCCAACTCTTGTTGATTCAATCCATGTCCCTCAACCTGGGCAAATTCCATCTCTTCGGGTAGATGAGAAACCCAACTGCTCATCATATCAAAAATCCGAGTATTCGGTTTCAGGCGTTCCCGATACAAGTCGGTTAATTGCTGAATGAATCCCTCGTCTACGTGCGTCACAAACCGAGGAGAGGCATAGAACAATGTATCGTCGGTGTCGTCTAACTTGGTGCGCTGATTGCCTTGGAGTAACATAATCTGCGATCGCGATCGTAACTTTACCGTTCCTATTTTAGAAA
>DMYK01000382.1:2814-5773 GCA_003483675.1 Microcoleaceae cyanobacterium UBA11344 | reverse complement strand
GTGTCAAACATCCCCGCTAGCAATGTTTTAACTTCCCTCAGTTTCTTTGCAGTTATTTACAGCTTTTTGTTTTTTTGCGCCTTGTATTTTGGCAGCCGCATTATCCGCAAAGGCCCTAATTTAAATCTGCCGATTCCAGGTTTAGACAATCAACCAGCCATCGAAATTGAACCCGCAGAACACATTCCCGATCGCCGTCCCGCCGAAGCACAACAATAGGAGATTTTATGCAAGCTTTGGAGCATTTTCTCCCGCAAGTTTGGTTCGTGATTTTGGCTTTGTTTCTCTTGCTCTACGTCATGCTAGACGGTTTTGACTTAGGCGTAGGAATCCTGTCTCTGACTGCCTCAAACGACGAACGCAGGGGCATTTTAATGACCAGTTTGGGCAATGTTTGGGATGCTAACGAAACTTGGTTAGTGTTGATGGGAGGCGCTTTATTTGGCGCATTTCCCCTCGCTTATGGCACGATTTTAACTGCCTTGTATATCCCGATTATGATGATGCTTTTTGGCTTNNGCATTTGAGTTTCGCGAGCATTCCAACCGCAAATTATTTTGGAATTATGCTTTTGGTGCAGGCAGTTTCTTGGCAGCTTTAGCTCAAGGTTTAGCCCTCGGTGCTGTACTCGAAGGTATTGCGGTTGATGCAACTGGGCATTTTGTCGGTACTACTTGGGATTGGCTGGATTGGCGATCGATATTAGTTGCTTTGACGCTAGTTCAAGGTTACGTTTTGATTGGTTCAACCTATCTGATTATGAAGACTCAGGGGGAACTACAGACAACTCACTATCGCACGGCTAAAATTGCGGCGGTGACAACGTTAATCGGAGCGATTTTGATTACGATCGCCACTCCGATTTTTTACGAAAGTGCTAGATCCAGGTTGTTCGAGAAACCGCTAGTTTATGTCTTTGCGGCGATTCCTTTGCTGGGAGTGCTGTTAATTGGACTGTTGCTTAGAAGTCTCGATCGCCAAGAAGAACGCACGCCGTTTGTCTGGACAATTTTGATTTTCTTGCTCACTTTCATCGGCTTGGGATTGATTGTTTTTCCCTACATTATTCCCTCGCAAGTCACGATTTACCAAGCCGCAGCTTCGCCCAGCGCCCTGGTATTTATGATTGTGTTCATTGGCTTTCTGATCCCGATTATGATTTTCTACAACATCTACAATTACGTTGTGTTTCGGGGTAAAGTTGCTGGGGGCCACTACGGGGAATAAAGCAGAATAAAACCGCAGATATACGCAAATATACGCAGATATAGTAGATCTTATCTGCGTATATTTTTGTGCATCTGCGGTGAAAAATTATAGGACTTACGCACGCTCCACGAAATTAGGTCATCCTGAGTGTAGCGAAGGATCTTTGAGATACTTCACTACATTTCGTTTGTTCAGCATGACAAACAATAGCTGCATAAGTCCTGAATTACAGATTATTGTTTTCTGATACCATCACAACTTACGCGATCATACTATACATAGCACCAAAAAATACAATAGAATGAAATGGAATGTTCTAATTCAAGTGTTTTCTAACAGAGGATCAACGAGTTATGGATGCGATCGCCAATTTATCCGGTTATCAAATAACAGAGCAACTTTACGGAGGTACACGCACCCTAGTCTATCGAGGCATCCGTACCAGTGACAAATACCCAGTCGTCATCAAAATACTGCGGAACGAATACCCCAACTTCAACGAACTCGTCCAGTTTCGCAACCAGTACACCATTGCCAAAAATCTCGACATCCCCAGCATTATCAAACCTCTGACCCTGGAAGTATACCACAATAGCTATGCCCTTGTCATGGAAGACTTTGGCGGAATCTCCCTATCTACTTATCTCAAAACAGCAACAAATGAAAAGCAACCCTCTAACTTTTTATCTTTAAAAGAATTTCTCAACCTAGCTCTGCAACTGGCTGACATTCTCGACTATCTCTACCAAAACCGAGTCATTCACAAAGACATCAAACCCGCCAATATTTTAATTAATCCAGAAACAAAACAAGTCAAATTAATTGATTTTAGTATCGCCTCACTACTGCCGAGAGAAACCCAAGAAATCCAGAATCCCAATATCTTAGAAGGAACATTAGCCTATCTTTCACCAGAACAAACCGGAAGAATGAATCGCGGCATTGACTACCGTAGTGACTTTTATTCCCTCGGTGTTACCTTCTATGAATTGTTGACTGGGAAGTTACCATTCGTGTCAGATGACCCGATGGAATTGGTGCATTGTCATCTCGCCAAACAGTCGATACCGCTCTCTCAAATTAATCCAGAAATCCCCATAATTTTATCACAAATTGTCATTAAACTGATGGCGAAGAATGCCGAAAATCGCTATCAGAGTGCGTTAGGGATCAAGCAGGATTTAGAGATTTGTCGGGCTCAGCTACAAAAAACAGGCAAAATAGAACCTTTTGAACTTGGAAAGCGAGATATTAGCGATCGCTTTACTATCCCCGAAAAGCTCTACGGTAGAGAAAAAGAAGTTGCTCACCTATTAGCTGCCTTTGAACGAGTCAGCCTGGGAGTAACAGAAATGATGCTAGTGGCGGGTTTTTCTGGCATTGGCAAAACAGCAGTTGTCAATGAAGTTCATAAACCAATTGTTCGTCAGCGCGGTTATTTTATCAAAGGCAAATATGACCAATTTCAGCGAAATATTCCCTTTTCGGCATTTGTTCAAGCCTTCCGCGACTTAATCGGGCAATTATTATCAGAATCGGATACCCAACTGCAAACCTGGAAACACCAGATTTTAGCAGCCGTGGGAGACAATGGACAAGTCTTGATTGACGTGATTCCTGAGTTAGAAAATATCATCGGTAAACAGCCTGCTACACCAGAATTATCAGGAAGTGCCGCCCAAAATCGCTTTAATTTGTTGTTTCAAAAGTTTGTGCAAGTTTTCACCAGTAAAGAACATCCTTTAGTGAT
>DMYK01000382.1:0-2803 GCA_003483675.1 Microcoleaceae cyanobacterium UBA11344 | reverse complement strand
TGAATTTGCTAAAACTGTTGATGCAAGATACTGGACATTTATTGATATTAGGTGCTTATCGAGATAACGAAGTCTCCCCTGTACATCCATTTATGTTGACAGTGGATGAGATTCACAAAACTGGGGCAACGGTGAATACAATTACTTTGTCACCGTTAAGCGAAGCAGATCTGAATTTGTTGGTGGCGGATACGCTTAATTGCGAATCATCTCTTGCACAACCTTTGACAAAGTTAGTATATCAAAAAACCCAGGGAAATCCTTTCTTTGCCACNNTTCTCAAGGCATTACATGACGATCAGCTAATTAGCTTTTACCCCCCTCAGTCCCCCCTTGGTAAGGGGGGAAGTCAAGGGGGGTGGCAGTGCGATATTGCCAAAGTAAAATCTTTAGCGATCACCGATGATGTGGTGGAATTCATGGCATTGCAATTGCAGAAGTTGCCCAGAGAAACTCAGGATGTTCTCAAATTAGCCGCTTGTCTTGGGGCACAGTTTGATTTGAATACGTTAGTAATTGTCAGTGAGGAATCTGCTGCAATGACGGCTACGGCTTTATGGAAAGTAATGCAGGAAGGTTTGGTAATTCCCACGAGCAAAATCTATAAGTTCTTTACGGAATCGGAGAGTGATGAAGTTGTAAAGGCTTCAGCTAATCCCACTTATCGATTTTTACACGATCGCGTCCAGCAAGCCGCATATTCGTTAATTATTGATTCGCAGAAAAAAGCAACTCATCTCAAAATCGGACAATTACTTCAGCAAAATTGTTCAAAAATAGAGCAAGAAGAAAAACTGTTTGATATGATCGGGCATTTGAATCGAGGAATTGAGTTAATTAGCCAACCGAGCGAACGAGAAGCCTTAGCTCAACTGAACTTAAAAGCCGGAAGTAAAGCCAGAAGCTCCACCGCCTACGCTGCAGCAAGGATCTATCTACAAACTGGGATTGAGCTACTAACAGCCAACTGCTGGCAGAGTCAGCATGAATTGACCCTGAATCTCTATGTTGCTGCAACCGAAGCGGCTTATTTGAATGCTGACTTTGATGGCATGGAACAACTGGCAGAACGGGTGTTGCAAAAAGCTCGGACGATTTTAGACAAAGTTAAAATTTACGAAATTCAAATCGCCGCACTGACAGCCCAGAGCCAGATGTTAGAAGCGATCGCGGTCGCGAGAGATGCACTCTTACAATTGGGGGTTGAACTCCCCACCGAACCTGACGAAACTAAGATTAGCAAAGTCCTACAAAATCTTGCTAACCAACAAAGTGGCAAACGGATTGAAGAACTGGTTGACCTGCCAGTGATGGCCGATGCCAAAACTCAGGCAGCAATCCAACTATTGGGAACCTTATTTCCGCCCGTTTTTCTAGGAATGCCGGGATTGCTACCCATCCTTAGCTCGATGATGGTGAGTTTATCGATCGAATTTGGAAATGCACCCGCATCGACGGTGGGGTATGCGATTCACGGCATGGTGCTATGTGCCTTTTTAGGAGAGGTAGAAATGGGCTATGGTTTTGGTAAACTGGCGATGAATTTGCTTGATCGCTTCAATATCCCCGCACTGAAAGCGACAATTCCCGCTTTTTTTGGAAGCTTTATTCAGCATCGCCAAGAAGCGATCGGGGCAACAATACCGACGCTGAAAGGTAGCTATACGGCTGCGATGGAAACCGGGGATTTTCTACAATCGGGCTATAGCATACTCAATTATCTCGAATCCAAATTTTTTGGTGGGGTGGAACTGGACACTTGGGAAACCGAAATAGCCAGTTACAGTGCTGTGATGACACAGGCCAAACAATATTCGGCTCGAGATTATTTGGAGATGATGCAGCAGACGGTGAATAACTTGAGGAAAGTCGGTATTCTCTCGGATTGCTTAATCGGTACTGCTTACGATGAAACGGTGATGCTTCCTAAGCATCATCAGAATAATGAACTCACGGCGATCGCCAAGACTTATGTTTATAAACTGCTGCTTGCCTACTCATCGGGCAACAACACCGCTGCCCTCGACTATATTCTCCAAGCGAAGCCGTATTTGATGGCAATATCGGGATTAATTCAAGTTCCAATTTTTCATTTTTATGCCGCTTTGACGTACTTGGCAATCTTCCCCACAAAGCCAGAGCCAGAGCAATCAGAAATCCTCGCCCTAGCGGAAACTCATCAAACGATTCTGCAACAGTGGGCGAAAAATGCGCCCATGAATCATTTGCATAAATGGTATTTAATTGAAGCCGAAAAATCTCGGGTTTTGGGTAATAAAGCCGATGCTATAGACTTGTACGATCGCGCGATCTCCCTCGCTAAAGAAAATCTATTCCTCAACGAAGAAGCCCTCGCCAACGAACTCGCAGCCAAATTCTACCTAGAATGGGGCAAAGAAAAAGTAGCTCAAGCCTACATGATTGAAGCGTATTATTGTTATGCCCATTGGGGAGCCAAAGCTAAAGTAGAGGATTTAGAAAAACGTTATCCTCAACTCCTCGTCCCCATCCTTCAGCAACCTCACGCTGCTGACTCCTTCAAGGAAACGATCGCACGGGGAACGATTACTTCTACTCACACCTCTACCAGCATCTCTGAAGCACTAGATTTGGCAACTTTGCTCAAAGCCTCTCAAGTGATTTCTGGGGAAATTGAACTCGATCAACTCCTAACTACTCTCCTAAAAATAGTAATTGCTAATGCTGGAGCCGATAAGTGTGTCTTACTCCTCAAACAAGATCTTGACTTAAAAGTAGTAGCTCTTGTAGAAGAGGGACAATTACCGCAACTATTACCATCAAT
>DMYK01000243.1:2428-9189 GCA_003483675.1 Microcoleaceae cyanobacterium UBA11344 | reverse complement strand
AAATGCACCTGACTTCCTTGCCCTCAACCGAACTCGATCGAATTCTGTTTGAGGCAAGATGCCTACACGCTACCAATTTAGCAGCGACATGAGACTTCTCACCACATTACGACTTAGGTATTTCCAGCGTGCAATTAGGAGGGGAGGGCGAGACGGGGAGACGAGGAGACGGGGAGACGGGGAGAGAGGGAGAGGGGGAGAGAGGGAAAGAGGCAGAAAATCAACAATTCTCATCTTGACCAATTCTATGTTATCCCAATTGTGACTCAGAGGATTTGAGATTCAATTCGTGCGATCGAACTTAACCAAAATAGCACTGTTCCCCGCCAGCGTAAAAGTAGCATTCCCACCATTCAACGTTAACTTGCCAACAACCTCATCCATCGCCCTCGAACTAAACTCCCGCACAGTGCCGCTACCCGCTTTGATCAGAGCCGAAATATCCGCATTAACAATGTAAGAATTGGGTTGACTGTTGACAACCAGCAGAGCAACATTATTGCTAGCATCTTTAGTCGCAACTACCATTAAATTAGGACTATTAGCGATCGGAAAAAAAGTAGATTTCCCCCCCTGCAAAGCCCTAATTCCCATCCGCAAAGCATAGTAACCGGCGCGCCGTTTTCCCCCACTTCCCAGCAAACCTTCTGCCAGTCCCAGCTTTCCCCAGTCGTACAAACAGAATATGTGACTACCATCAATATAATTATCCCCCGGCTGGGAACCCCGAATCAAATTCTTAATCAAATTTAAAGCTAAAGAAAAATTGTTATAGCTAATTTCATAACTTCCCCATTCCCCCACCCAAAGCTGCGAGTTAGCAAGTGGAGTTCCCTGCATCCAGCCGCGCACTTTGCGGGTGTAGTTAGAAATATCTGCATCGTAGTTGTGGACATTGACAGTATCGAAATAAGTAGGAATTTCCGACAAAGCCAAAGCAGGCCAATTGCTACCACCTACGGTTTTCGGGCCGTGGATGTGGTAAGTGCGCGAAGGCAAATAAGTTTTGTAAACAAAGTCGATCGCATCAGACGCCACTTTCACCAATTCAAAATAATCAGCCCTAGTCCCCCCCCAACCCTGAGCGCGATTATCCGGTTCGTTGTGAATTTCCCAATCATCAACCCGGTAATCATTGCGAACATTCAGCCAATAAACCGTAGCAAAAACGTGTTCCCACCACTCATTCCAATCTTCTTCTGTGCGGGGAGGATTCAGTTGCAGCGCCCAACTAGGTTTCCAGCTATTGTCAACATTCCGAATACTTACAACCGGGCGAATCTTAGCTTGTTTAAGAGTCTTAAAAATAGTCCTGGCATTGCCTTCCCAAACAGTACCGGGTTTTCCCGACCACCAATAATCGCTACCGTTGGGCGGGTCTGTCATCATCTTATCCCAATGCGCCCAATTAATCATATTTGGATTTGTCTTAATTTGAGCAATAGAAGGCCAGCCGTATTTACCATCATCGTCTTCGGGTTCCCATCGAGACATCCCGCCGTAAATGCGGTATGTATTAATTCCCAAATCTTGCAAATCTTTGATGTCAAAGTTGATATTGCCCTCGACAGCACCGATGTAGCGAGTGCTAACACCCGCAGCAGTGCCGGAGATTTTAATTGTTTCGATGTTTTGAGGAAAACTTGTCGTTCCGATGAACAACTCTAGGCTGAGGTAAATTAAAATGCCGAGCAACAAATTCCGAATTATAGTTTTTGATAACACAGGGTTAATAACTAATGATTTAATGATTATTTTCTGGAAATTATTAATAACTTACCTCAAACCGTTAAAGATAATACGGTGATCTACGAGTTCAGGTACATTAAACTTTACATCCAAAACCTTTAGCAAAGCTTGGCCCCGCATTCTCCAATTGGCTAACTGTATCTTCGATCTCAATTTCTCGATCTTTCCAATCATTACAGCCGATCGCCATCCGAGGAAAACTCAGGTACGCTATCCTGTGATTGTACTTATCTAAACCATTAATACCATGTCTGGCGATCGCCTGCAAAAAATTGTTAACCGCTTGACAGATCATCTCAAGCGCGATGTATTAGTATAAAAATCTCGATCCGAGATTCAAGAAGTCTTGCAGAGCGATCGCGCCGTACTGTATTATTTTTACAGGCAGTGGCAGGGTCAAGTTACCTGCGAGATGTTAAGTGCGATCGAACTGTCAATTTTGGGTTCAATCGGTGCTGACGAGTGTTTTAATAGCGAATACGCTGCTTTGTACTCAGCGGGTAGAGTCAGAGCAATTGCAGATATTGAAGTAGAACCATCTAATTTAGCCGTGCCAATTTTAACGGCGAAGGGACTTTGGGGGCTGTTAATTGCTCATCAGTGCAGCGGGCCCCGTACTTGGTTGCGATCGGAGATTGAATTTATGCAGAAACAAGCACAAAATATGGCAATGTCTCCGACAATTCAAGATAGTTAAGTATTTGAATTAGCCTAAATTATACCAATTCTGAAAAGCGATATTTGTAGGGAAACGGCATCGCCGTGTCCGGCGCGGGGAGTAGGACAAGGCAATGCCTTGTCCCTAGGATTTACTAATAGCTACAGCCTCCCCCAAAGGATGCTGCTGCAAAACAGCTTGCAAATATTTCCCAGTATAAGAACGAGNNTCCTCCGGCGTTCCCGCCACAATAATCTCACCTCCCTTATCTCCCCCTTCCGGGCCCAAATCGATCGCCCAATCGCAGCACCGAATCACATCCAAATTGTGTTCAATCACCAAAATTGAATTTCCCTTATCCACCAATCTTTGCAACACATTTAACAAATGGTGAACATCATAAAACGATAAACCAGTCGTCGGTTCATCAATCAAATAAAGCGTCTTCCCAGTAGCACGGCGTGACAATTCCGTTGCCAATTTCACCCGCTGCGCTTCCCCTCCAGAAAGCGTCGGTGCGGGCTGTCCCAACTGAATGTAACCCAAACCAACATCAGCTAAAGTTTGCAGTCTCAGGGCCGCCCTGGGGATATTTTTAAACATCTCCAAAGCTTCCTCTACAGTCATATTCAAAACATCAGAAATTGACTTGCCTTTGTACTTAACCTGCAACGTTTCTCGGTTGTAGCGCGCACCTTTACAAACCTCGCACTGCACGTAAACATCCGGCAGAAAATTCATCGAAATCACGTTCACACCTTGACCGCCGCAAGCTTCGCACCTTCCCCCTTTCACGTTGAAAGAAAACTGCCCAGCTTTGTAACCTCTGGCTTTAGCTTCAATGCTTTCGGCAAACAAATCCCGAATCACATCAAAGAGTCCCGTGTAAGTAGCGGGATTAGAGCGCGGAGTGCGGCCGATGGGAGATTGATCGATGACAATTACCTTATCAACCACATCCTCTATAGAGCGTTCGCCTTTCGTTTTGAGGGCGTCCATATCGGGCGGCAAAGGCACTTTTTTGGTAAGATAATGTTGCAGCGACGGGTACAGCAATTCATTGATTAACGTAGATTTTCCTGAACCAGAAACTCCCGTAACACAGACAAGTTTTCCCAGGGGAATTTCGACATCAATATTTCTTAAATTGTTGCGGTGAGCATTGGTGATTGAGAGAGATTTGCCGTTGCCTTTTCTCCTTTCATTTGGGGTTTCAATTACTCGCTTTCCTGACAAATAAGCGCCCGTCAAAGATTCCTCAGCCGCCAGCAAGTCTTCTAAACTTCCTTGCGACACAATTTTGCCACCGTGCAAGCCAGCACCGGGGCCGATATCGACAATGTGATCGGCCGATCGCATTGTTTCTTCGTCATGTTCTACTACAATCAAAGTGTTGCCTAAATCTCGCAACTTTGTCAAAGTTTGCAGCAGCCGAAAATTGTCTCTTTGGTGCAAACCAATACTCGGTTCGTCCAAAACGTAGAGGACTCCTGTCAAACCAGAACCGATTTGAGTCGCAAGGCGAATTCGCTGTGCTTCCCCGCCAGAAAGGGTCATGGCGGCCCGGTCTAAGGTCAGATAATCTAACCCGACATCGAGGAGAAATTGCAGCCTTGATTTGATTTCTCGGAGGGCTAAATCGGATATTTGAAATTGTCGATCGCTCAATCCCAAATTCTCCACTCGTTCCCGACATTCCCGAATCGAAATACTGGTTAAATCTACAATTCCGTAGTTTCCTAACCGCACCGAAAGTGCCTCTGGTTTCAACCGCTTGCCGTGACAAACCAGGCAAAATTGATCGACACGATACTGTTCCAACTTCTGCTTGATTAAATCAGATCCAGTATCTTCATACTGGCGCTGCAACATCGAAATTACACCCTTAAAATCTCTCCTTAAATCCGTGGCACTGGTGTCCCGCTTCTTATTTTCTGCGGTTTTCTTTTCCTCATTTCCATACAAAATCACCCGCTGATGTTCGGGCTTTAACCGGTACCAAGGAGTGTCAATATCAAACCCACAACTATCTGCAACACTGCAAAGCAAAGACAGATAATAAGAATTGTCTTTGTCAGACCAAGGCGCGATCGCACAATAAATAGGCGCTTTCACATCCGGCACCACCAACTCCGGCGAAAAAGTCCGCAAACTCCCCAAACCGTGGCAGTTTGGACAAGCGCCATAAGGCGAATTAAACGAAAATAACCGGGGAGAAAGTTCCTCCATCACCGCCCCATGTTCCGGGCACGCAAAGTTTTCGGAAAAGACGATCGGCGGATTTGGTTCTGGATTTTCGTCTGTTGGTAATTCTTCAATTACGGCAATTCCCTCAGAATGGCGCAGACAAGTTCTCAAAGAATCAACTAAACGTTCTTCTAAACCGGGTTTTTTAATTAACCTGTCAACAACTATCTCGATGTTGTGGGTATGATTTTTATCTAATTCGATATTTTCCGACAGTTCTAAAATCTCGCCGTTAACTTTGACGCGACTAAATCCTTCTGCGGCTAAACTCGACAATAATTTGCGGTGAGTGCCTTTTTTTCCCCGCACAACTGGTGCCAGAAGGTGAAAGCGAGTACCATCAGGAAGGGCCATGACTCGATCGCACATTTCATCAATTGTCTGCGGCGCAATGCAGCGATCGCAAATCGGACAGTGCGGTTCGCCAGCTCTGCCGTACAGCAATCTGAGATAATCGTAAATTTCTGTAACAGTGCCGACAGTCGATCGCGGGTTGTGAGAAGTTGATTTTTGGTCGATCGAAATAGCCGGACTCAAGCCCTCGATGGCATCCACATCCGGTTTATCCAACTGTCCCAAAAACTGGCGGGCGTAGGCGCTGAGAGACTCCACATAGCGGCGCTGTCCCTCGGCAAAAATTGTATCGAAAGCGAGGGAAGACTTACCAGAACCGGAGACACCCGTAAAAACTATAAGTCGATCGCGCGGCAGTTCCAAATCAATATTTTTCAGGTTGTGCTGTCTGGCACCGCGAACCCGAATCGTATTTTGGTTGTTAGAGTTAGAAGTCATCACATTATGCCCGTTGAGGGATGCACTTGGCTGGCTGTTTGAGGTTTCGGCGCGTTGGGACATAGGAGTAGTGCAGAACAGTGCTTAACCATCTTAGCGCTGCCGATCGAATAGCTGGCATCTAAACTCAAGAATATCAAAGAATCGTCCAATAAGTTTCCGTCGGCCCCTCCGGCAAAACCTTCAATCTTTGATTTTTCAAATCCACTTCAATTCCCAGGGATTCCATCGGAATCACGCCCAAAAGTGGCGTTTTACCTTCGGGGAGTTCCAGACACTCAAAAGTGCCTTCGCGCCCGCACAGAGAAATTTTAGCATCTTGAAAAATCCTCGCCTCACTAATGCCTGTAGCAGTTTCCACAACCACTTGCTTGAGGATTCTCAAACCCAATCTAGCAATGACATCTTTAGGCAAACATAAAGTAGTCGCGCCCGTATCCACTAAAACATTTTCCAGCGTTACATACCTGATTTGCTCAATTGGAATCATGCCCCGTTCGGCATCAGCCTGATCTATCAGATTTAAGATCGTTAGGGTTGTTGTAACTTTTCCCATTGGGATTTCCGTAGTTGACTGCATAATTTTACTTGACCTCAATTGAGATTAACGTTAAAGAATCGTCCAATAAGTTTCCGTCGGCCCCTCCGGCAAAACCTTCAATCTTTGATTTTTCAAATCCACTTCAATTCCCAGCGATTCCATCGGAATCACGCCCAAAAGTGGCGTTTTACCTTCGGGGAGTTCCAGACACTCAAAAGTGCCTTCGCGCCCGCACAGAGAAATTTTAGCATCTTGAAAAATCCTCGCCTCACTAATGCCCGTAGCAGTTTCCACCACCACTTGCTTGAGGATTTTTAAACCAAGTCGGGCAATGACATCTTTAGGCAAACACAAAGTAGTCGCGCCCGTATCCACCAAAACATTTTCTAGAGTAACATACCTGACTTGCTCAATTGGAATCAGACCATCTTCTGCTTTTCCTTCATCCAGCCGATTCGTAATTACTAGGGTTGTGATCACTTTTCCCATTGGGGTTTCTGTAGTTGTTTCCATTACGTTCATAAATACCTCGCGGAAGTTTGGAAACCCAGCGGCTTGAGCCTAGGGAGGAAAAGCGACACGGGATGCTTTAGCGTCCCGTAAATATTTTTATTTTCAAAATCCATAGCTATCAAAAAAATGGGTTGAAACCCGTCCTTCTAAGACGGTTTTATATTTCCCCTTTCGGGGTAGAGGGGTATGGTTGCCCCTCTAGGGAGATATGGTTGTCTCCATTGTTCCCTTTCGGGTCAAGTTAGCTTCGCCAATGTTATA
>DMYK01000243.1:0-2271 GCA_003483675.1 Microcoleaceae cyanobacterium UBA11344 | reverse complement strand
CCTTAAGGGCGGGGTTCCTGACAATATCATAAATTGCTGCTTTAATTTTAGCATATACAGCGTATTCCAGGTTTATGAAGTAGAGACAAGGCAATGCTGTTTCCTAGTCCTAGGACACGGCAATGCCGTGTCCTAGTAGGGACAAGGCAATGCCGTGTCCCTACTGTGTCGAAGCCATCAAATTATTGCACGCCAATCAACTTATGAGTTTGCAAAGATAACCTGTAACTAGGATGCTGTTTGAGCAATTCCAATATCATCGGAATTCCTGACTCTTTCGAGTTCCATTCCGGCTGCAAAAACACAGGAATATTAACATTATTTGCCAAAAATTTGTGGTAAAATTCAACTTCTTCGCCAGTGCTAACCACCAATTTAATTTCATTGGCTCTCGTCCAAAAAAGCTCTTGTACCGGATATTTAGGATTGACGTGTTCTTTAGGAGAAAGAGTAATCCAAGCCAGCGGCGAAACATCCAGCCAGTAAGCACCGGAAGTTTCAATGCTAACCTGCTTATCGGCTGCTAACAAAGCTTCAACTAACTCAGGTAAATCCCCGTGAATGAAAGGTTCGCCGCCAGTAATCACAACTCTCGGAGACTGCAATTCGGCTAGCAATTGTGCGATCGATCGCGCCACTGATGGTAAATCTTTTCCCCCATTTTTGTAACCGGTGTCGCACCAAGGACACCGCACAGGGCAACCAGCCAATCTGATAAAATCAACTAAAGTCCCCGTCCAGTAGCCCTCGCCTTGAACGGTAGATTGAAAAGTTTCGTGAATTGGCAATTTTACCTGTAAATTAGACACCATAATTTCCGCCTCAAACCAATTAATTATGTTGTTTAAATATAGTTATAAATTACGCATAAATATCCAAGAAACCGGGTTTTTTCGCCTGTTCAAGGGCTGTAACGTGTATTTCGAGAAAAAACCCGGTTTCTGACCACCCGTGCGTCCTGGACTATTTTTAATTCCGCTGTTCAGGTTCCATCATAGTAGCCCAGCGGCGTTTCAATGCCAAAGTCAGTCCGTCAGCAATCGGGACAACACTAAGAGTAACTCTGGGATCGTTACGCAATTTGTCGTTGAAAGTCCGAAGGGCTAGGGTACTTTGGTCTTGTACTTGAGGATCGGCAACTTTTCCAGACCACAGAACATTGTCAATTAAACCGCCATTTCGTACCAGTTGGAGCGATCGCTATGAAACTTTCTTAACTGTCACACCCTTTTTGCATACCAATACGCCGATCGCAATGACTGCAAATCCAGTTCACTAGGTCGCTTTCCTAACTGTCACAACCTTTCCACCTAGCCCCGCAAACCCACACACAATCAAAACAACATTCCCCAAGGGCGATCGCAATGTATTCAACTTTCGCAGGTTTTGGTGCCAGCACAGGCATATTTTTACTATTAGTTTTTGCCATTCTGCAATGGCTGCATATCCCCGCCGGCAGCTTCATAGATTGGGTAATTGCCATTGCTATTTTTGAATGGCTATTATTGATAGTTACGGTTCCCTGGAACATTCATTTTGAAGCTAAAGAAGTTTTAGCCCAAGCCGCAGAATCAACAGAAAAAGGCATTGTAGTTGACGAGAAACAAGTCAAATATGTTACTGTATTAGCTAGTCGATCGCTCTGGGTGGCGATCGGGCTGCACCTCTTGAGTGCGATCGCACTTTACGCCCTAGCAGCCACCGGAATTAGTGCTGTTGGTTATCTCAGTTCCGGTGCAGCACTGCTGTTAACTATACTGCGTCCAGCGATTAGAGGTTATCAGTATTTAGCGGCGCGGCTGACAATGATTCGCAGTCAATTTTTGTATCCCCGCGAAGATATTGTCGAACTCCGCAACCGCTTTGCTAACGTGGAATCTACCCTGCAAAATTTAGAAGCTAGATTCAATTCTAACGATCCAAATTCTTGGGTAGCTGTACAAGAGCGACAGCAGGAAGCTACTAGAAGAGACTTAACTCGACTAGCAGCATCTCTGGAAAATTTGCGATCGACAAATCAGGCAGAACACACTAAACTCGAAAGAGATGCAGAAAGTGCGATCGCCCAACTCACCGATGACGGACAATTCCTCAATCATGTCCGGGAAATCCTCAGATTCTTTAAAGAAGCGTGAAGTCTGTTGACGGTTGACGGTTGACGGTTGACGGTTGACTGTTGACTGTTGACGGTTGACTGTTGACTGTTGACTGTTGACTGTTGACTGTTGACTGTTGACTGTTGACTGTTGACTGTTGACTGTTGACTGTTGA
>DMYK01000584.1 GCA_003483675.1 Microcoleaceae cyanobacterium UBA11344 | reverse complement strand
GCAGAGTTGATAGACTTCCTTGAATATCTGGAAATCTACAGCAAAACCACTGAGGAAATCAAGCGTTTGGGCTGGAGTAGCAGTCAAGGAAAGGATTATCTCAAACAAGCTTACGGCCAGGAAGCGCGGCACTTCTTAAATAAAGTAGAATTGCTCGATTTCCTTCAATATCTCGAACCTTTGCCATAAGTGCGATCGGATGTAACCATCGAGAACAGGGAAAAGGAGGAGACGGCAATAAAGAGGAGACGGCAATGCCGTTTCCCTACACCGAAATAATCGCGCGATAATTGTAGGGACACGGCACTGCCGTGTCCTGACTGTGGGTAATATCAATTCCTATGCCACCGGAATTGATATTACTGGTAATTTAGACAACGGCGGCGATCGGACGAGTTGCAGAAGGACGGCGATCGATCACTTGATCCACTAAACCGTATTCCTTTGCTTCTTCGGCGGACATGAAAAAATCCCGTTCGGTATCTTCTTCAATGCGCGATAGAGGCTGACCGGTATGATCGGCCAAAAATTCGTTCAGGCGGCGTTTGTGATACAAAATCTCTTTGGCCTGAATTTCAATATCCGTTGCTTGTCCCTGAGCTCCACCCAAAGGTTGATGGATCATAATCCGGGTGTGAGGCAGACTCATGCGCTTGCCTTTGGCCCCCGCACTCAACAGAAAAGCGCCCATGCTGGCGGCTAAACCGAGACAAATGGTGCACACATCGGGGCGGATGTGGTTCATGGTGTCAAAAATGCCCATACCTGCTGTCACCGAACCCCCTGGGGAGTTGATATAGAGGTAAATATCTTTCTCTGGGTCTTCGGCGTCTAAAAATAGTAATTGGGCGACGATCAGGTTAGCCAAGTCTGAGTCTACCTGTTGGCCCAAGAAGACGATGCGATCGCGCAGGAGTCGCGAGTAGATATCAAAGGCGCGTTCGCCGCGACCGGATTGTTCTATAACTGTTGGGATCATTGACAGGGCCTGCCTATTTACGTCTCTATTTTTTAATTTTAGCGGGTGGGGCTTGTTTGTAGTTAGGGATTCGGTGGCGGGCGATCGAGAAATCGGCAAAATCCTTTAGCTGGGCGCGGTTGGGGCGGTAATTTGTGGAATTTGTGGCGGGTGTGCGATCGGATTTCCGATCAAAGGGCGATCGGGCTTCACACTCAGAGGTTTTGCGATTTAAAATGCGGGTAAATTTCCTTCTCAAATAATTCTTGAATTTCTGCCGGCTGCTGTGCAACTAAATCTTGATAATCTTCCTCAACAGGAATATTGTAAGTTGCTGTGCGTTTAGCAATTTTTGACAACCAAGCTGTATGTACAGTAAAACCGAGTTTAAGTTGTGGATGCCATAGCTGACAAACTGGCCCTTGTTTGAGATTTGCCGCATCGAAAATCCAAATTTCATTACCATTATCTGTTTCCTCATCAGTGCCATGATGCACCACACAAACAAGATAACCATCCCTTGAGTCTCCAGTCCCACCAGCACGAGGCACAAATTGCGGTGAAGTCCCAAACGAATTACTTGGAAACTGATAGACATCTTGAATTTGTAAACGACTTTCCGACTCGCTAACACTTCCTAAAGGCTTAATATGCAAGCGAAGTAAGTTTGATTGAATTCCCTCTTTTGTTAGGTGAATAACTTCATCTTCTGGTACGTCTCGATACTTATAGTTTTTGTACAGTTTCAAACCATGTTTTGTGAGTAACTCCGGCCAACATCCCAAACAACTCCAATAAATATCTTGCAAAGGTTTTGACGTATCCGCACAAGTAAATAATGCGGGTCCCCAAGTATACTGAGAATAACCATTCTCCTCTTTTTTAAGCTGTTGTTTTTTTTCAGAGTTATTTAGGCTACAATCCTCATATAAATCAGTCAAATCTGAGCGGATTAATTCGCCGGTTTCTCCATTAACGATATGACATCCCAGCCGACTTATATCGGTTGGACCAGAAATCACCCCATAAAGTTTTTCTAAATTGTCAATTTCGCTCGATGTCAACATTGATTCATCAATATCTCGAATCCACTCCGCCGCATCCCAAGTACCCATATTTGCCATGTGGAGCGTAATTTCTTGGTTGGGATTTTGGTAATCAGCGATAAAATGATTCGTACCGCGAGGAATTATCGCTTTTTGCACCCGGACTTTTTTCTTGTCTGGTTTTAGCGCATCTCGACGAATAATATAAACGCGATTGTCTGCTAATTGTGGCCGATCTATTAAATTTCTTAAAAATTTCTCGACACTTTTATATTTTTTCCCTGACTCCGCCGACAATAATTCTTCTATCAGCATTTTAAAAGCCGTATCTATCAGGATAATATAATCTTCCGTTATCGCAAGTTGGTGTAGACTTTGTTGAATTTTTACCGGGCAGCCATTTGCTTGTACCAGTTGCCATCTTTGAAGATTTCCTTTACCATCCCAGCGCACTAAGTCGGTGAAATTGCTAAACGGATTAAACGCTTGGAGCAAATTGTAGATGGCAAAAATTAATTTTTTGCAAAAGCCGATAATTTGATCAAAAATGTTTTCGGAGGTGGCTTGTTTCTCTTCTTCTGATTTTATCGGTTCCTCGATGATGATCTCTTCGGGAGGGTGAGGTTTTATCCAACTTATAGCATCCAATACGCTATAAATTACCGGTCGTAATTGTGAGAGAAATGTCGTTAAAGACCTGCCGGCATTAACCGTAAACATTTCTTTTGTGTGAAAATCAAAACAAGGATGGGCTGAACCTTGAACCAGAGGAAAAGGAAATGGCGGTTGAAACGGCAAATCTGACATTAAAGGATTCATCGGACGCCACTCCGAATTACTCCCCACCGGCGTGATAACTTCCAGGGTTTCAGTGTCAATTTCGTAAGGTCTGCCTATATCCCAGGTTGCCAGCAAACGATAGCCTTCCTCCTCAGAAAACTGCATCGGTAAAAATGCAGTATTAAGCTGATTTCTAACTCCCAACTTTTCCGATAAGCGGACAATTCCTAAATTTTGAAACTTTAATTTTTTTTGGCTAAACGTGGCGAAATCGGCATAATAACAGGGAGTTTTCATCAACGCAGAAGAAAACTTCACTCCCCCAGCACGATCGTTAAAATCTAAGCGATAAACCATTCCATCGCCATTATAAAGAGCCTTGGAGTCATCACGGGCAGGAAAAACAATTTCTGTCCCAGGCTGATTGGGAGAATTTACCGACCCCACTGGCCCGATAATAAAGACATGACCCTGCAAATCTTCAGGAATTTTCCCCTCGTCTTTCACAAGCAATTTTAGGGCTGGTTGTTTTGACTTTTGCGTCTCATTATTTTCTCCAAACTCCGCTCGACTTGCTGATAAAACCGATCGAGGAAACACGTCAGAAACCGCTTTGATTTGATTCATAATTTTTTTTAAAATTAGATAAAAATACAGTAGGTGGGCTACAGCCAGTTGATTTCTTTTATGCTAGAGGTGAAAAAGTCACCTCCAGCTTTTTCTGCCATTTTTTTTAATAAAGTTCCTCAAGCAATTGTTGCGCCGCGATTAAATCTGGCAGATCAAACCCTTGCGTAAACCAGCCATAAATCTCACTCAGCAATGCTTGGGCTTCAAGAGTTTTCCCCTGCTGCCACAAGCGACACAAAGAAACAGTGGAGCGTAATTCTAAAGACTTTGCCTGTTGCCGGCGTGCCACATCGAGACTTTTTAAATAATTTTCTTCCGCCTCTTCCACTAGGTTTAAATCTAACAAAAACTCCCCCTTTAGGCGATAAACTTCTGCTTCCCAGAAACACTCTTTTGTCCGTTCTATTTCATCAACGCACTCAGTCAAAATTTCTAAGGCAACTGCCGGTTTTCCGGCTTTAGCATAGCCTTCTGCCAGGAAAGTTAAATGACAGTGCCTCGCTAAAACTGCTCCGACGGACTTCCACATTTTTAAAGTTTCTTCAATTTGATTAATTGCTGATTCTGGCTGATCGAGTTGGATTGCAACCCAAGCCCGAATCAAATTCGATAGCATGATAAAAAAAGGCAACTCATTTTCAACCGCCACAGCCATTAAAGCATCGGCTTGTTGTAAAGCGTTTGTAACTTGTTTACTGTATAAAGCAAACCAAGCTTTACAGTTAAAAGCAAAAGCTAAGCTAAACGGATGTGATAATTTTTGCGCTAGGGCAAGCATTTGTTCACTCTGCTGGATAGCAACATCTGGGTAACCCAACAACCAGTTAGCTAGACTGTCAAACAAAAAACAAGCCATTGCCGGATCTTGCCCGTAGTTAGCGATATAAAACTCATGGTTTTCTGGCTGATAAGTTTCTATTGCCAACTCTGTGTAATTTCGCGCTTGATTAAACTCACCCAAATGGAATAAATTACAAGCGGATAAATGACAAACCGTTGGCAACATTCGCCGATCTTGTGTACTTTGAGCTAAAGCTTCAAGTTGCTTGCAAAATTCCAGAGAAGCTGAAAAATCAGATTGAGTAAAATAAGAAGAAGCCCAGCCTGTAAAAATGGAAAATAGTTGTGATGGTCCAACTTCTTGACAAAGTTCTCTGGCTCGATCGTAGGTTTTTTTGACTTCAACAGCACCATAACCTTTAATCGCCATTAACGGCGCACCCAAAGCAATTTGCAAACGCAACTCTTGCTCTTTTCTCTCCACCGTATCCGGCAAAGTTTCCAACCACTCCAACGCCTCCGAAAACAGCTTAATCGCCTCCCGCAAAGCGTGTGCCCGCACCGCCTGATACCCCGCCTTTTCTAAATAAAAAATCGCCTTTTCTGCAACCAGGTCCTGACTCCAATGATGCGCCAAAATCGTATAAAACCCCGACAACTCCTCATAACTTCTTTCATACCACAACGCCAAACTTTCATGAATTTGCCGGCGCTGGGAATACAACATCAAACTATAAGCTACTTCCTGAGTAATAATATGTTTAAACATATACCCCAAGTCCGGCTCTGGTGTCTCCATTGGGTAAGATCGACCGCTGTAACTTGATCAAATAATTAAGCAACTCAGGCTGATCATCCTCGATCGGATGAATATCTCGCAACAACTGAAATCCAAAGGACCGACCGATCGCACTCGCCACTTTCAATGTAAGCTGCTCGCTAGAAGAAAGCCGATCGATCCGCGAAGCAATCACCCCCTGCACCGTAGCCGGAAAATTTAGCTCGTTCAAATTACCAACCCCCGCAGCAATTCGACACTCCCCATTATGAATTTCTATCACCCCCGCCTCGCGCAAACCATAAGCCAATTCCTCACTAAAAAACGGATTTCCCTCCGCCTTTTTCTCAATCAACTCCGCCATCGAGTCAGGTAAACTCTTTACCCTCAAACGCCGACAAAGCAAATCTAAAGTATCTGGCCGGCATTGCTTCCAAATGCAACTGTTCTACCCCTTCTATCCTCAGCATTCGATCATATTCCTCCGGCACCGACTCACCCATCAGCCTTGTCCCGATCGCCAATAACAACCGCTTCACCTTCTGCGCCACCGCCAAGATCAGCGCCCGACTTGACGAATCCGGCCAATGAGCATCCTCGAAAACGAGTAACTTAGGAGAGCGATTCACCGAATTCTGCAACAATTGCACCAACAAATCCCGCGTCGCTTCCGCCCGTTGTGGCCCCACCAACCCAGCCGACACCTCCGTATCTGGGAAATCTAAACCCAAAACTTCATTGAAAAGCGCCGCCTTTTCCAACCATTCCGGTTCATCCTCCAATAAATCTAAAACCTGACGTTTTTTCGCATCTAAATCGGGTAAAAAAGACAAATCCCACAAGTGACTAAATACCGTGTTCCAAGCATGATAAGGCTTCGATTGAGCGTTCGCATTCCCTGCACCAACCAAAATTCCCACCCCAAATTCTTGCGCCTGCAAAAGCAAATTTTCTATCAAACAAGACTTGCCAATTCCCGCATCTCCACAAATCACAACCACCCCAGAAACACCCGCTTTCAACAGCTCTAATTTATGCCTTAACAATAACCGTTCTTTTTCCCGCCCCACCATCGACTTTGCCGTTTTTCCTGCCATCCACCAAGGCAAATCTTGACGCACCTCCCCAAGGGGAGAAAATACCTGAACGGCATCTTTTATGCCTTGAAGTTTTATCGGAGTTAACGATTCAAACTGTATTCTTGATTTGGCGAATTCAAACGTCCGCTCATCACACAAAATTCCGTCCTGCGCCGCCTGCATCAATCGCGCTGCTAAATTCACAACCGCCCCGATAATCGTATATTCTCGACGTTGCTCGCTGCCAATTACACCGCTGTAACAAGTACCCGTCGCGATCCCGATCTTCGGTTGCAATCCTAAACTTCTTAACTTTTCCAATAAGGCCATTCCCGCGATCGCACAACGCACCGAATCATCCTCATGGGAAAACGGCGGCAAACCAAAACCAATCACCAATGTACTACCTTTATCATCCACCAAAAATTTATTTAAAATCCCCTCATAAACTTGTAAAATATTTTGAATTGCATTAATTATAGTTGAAATAAAATCTAAACTCCCCTCAGCATCATAATCCATCCCCGGCAAATTTAAAAACATCACACTCACGCGCCGCAAATCGCCTAACCAATCAGTTTGACCGACTTTTAAACGCTGCAAAACCCCCAAGCTTACATATCTTTCCAGTCGTTCTTGCATCTGATCATAAATCGCGATCGGAGCCGATTCACCTATATTTAACAACCTTCGATCCGCCACACAAGTTAAAAGATTAAATCCCTCCAACCGCACCACATTTGAAGCTAATAATGTTCCCACAAACTGGTCTTTAATCAACTCCCAAGCCGTCAGAGACAAACAAACTTCACCGATACCAGCAGCGGTTTCTGCAAGCGCCACTTGAGCAATAGGTTCCCCCGCCACAAAATACTCCCATCGACCATTCATTCCACCGATGTAAAACTCTTTTAACTCACCCGCCCCAATACCAATATGTAATTGCAACTGGGCATTTGCCGCTTGATATTCACCCAAATCATTTAAAATCGCCAAAGCACATTGCGCCGCACAATAAGTCGCTAGATCTAAAGACAAACTTTCCGCCGGCCAAATCGCCAACATAGCGTCTCCAGCAAATTTGACAATATCCCCTTTATGTGCTATTATTAATTCAATTAATTGACCAAAATAAGCATTTAAATGAGTCGTTAATTCTTCAACTCCAATAGAACCTTTTTGAGCAAGACGTTCAGTAAGAGCAGTAAAACCAGAGATATCAACAAACAACACTGCCGCCTCAAAAGAGCTACTAGCCGGATCGGCAAGAGGAGTAGGGTCTGCAGCAAAACAATTTAAGACACGAATCGGTAAGAAACTGGCAATATTTTCAACAAAAGTAGGCATAATTGCAAACACAGAGAGTAATAGTATAATTTGCCACCGACTTCAAACAATCTACACATTTCATACCCTGAATACAGCAGAGATTCGCTATCTATGTACGGTCTATTTCTTAACCAGTTTGTAGCAGAGTTAACTAAGTAAATTAGGAATTACCCATGCTCAGGTTAAAAACAAAACTGTTTCGATTACAACGCTTGGCTCGTACTCACAGAAATAGACATCTCCTAAAAAGACTGTCAAGAACAGGCAGGATGCCTGTTCCACAATAATTATGGGAGAGGTCTAGTACCTTGTTTTTGGGTAAGTCCTATAAATGTATGATAGACAAACCATCTTTGATGGTCAAGTTTTGTTATTCATTACTTGCCAACCACTTACAGGTTATACAAAATCTGGGTCATTTACCCCATTTATGATGGCCCAAAGAAACTTCGCCCGCTTCAGCTCGATCGCCAGCTATAGCCACCGCCAAGTGGGAATTATTCATCTTTAATCAAAAGTGTTGTCCCGAATAGCCTCTTAGTTTCCATCGCTAAATCCCCACTGGAATTCCATCCCATGAATCTTTTCTATCAAAGCTGAAACTTTAACGGGTGAATCATCAGGTACTAAATCCCGATCGAGTATTTGTTGAGCCGTTGCCAGAGCTTCACTACCCATAGCATCACTCGTATGAAATACCAGACAATTCACTTGACTAAGACGAGCGGACAGAAGTTGCAAAAGAGCCATCAGCACACGATTACCACCGTAAGCTCCGCATCCCCAAAACCCTGTATGAATCATCAAACTTGGTGCTTGAGGCAACTCTAACTGTGACTCAATTCGTGCTGCTGAAAATCCAGTGAACGTTGTTTTAAGGATGTATTCAATTTCTGCCATACTATAATAACCCTGACCACCGGCTGGAGCTTCCATCGCAATAATGTTTGTGATTGTAGGCGGGTTCAGAGGTTTTGTCGCTTGTTTGATAGCATCAGATGTAGCCCGTCCAAAGTTGTTACCGTAAAGACCAAAAGGTCGCCCCTGTGCTGGATTCTTATCCGTAGCGATCGCACATCTGCGTTCAACCCCACGAATCAGAATTGGGGTGGGTTGTTGACTCTCCACTGTGAATGGCTTAATGTTGGAATCTAGTAAAGCTTCTCGCAATGAACTGAGTGCTGGATGTTCAGCTACCTGCATTTCGTCTTGGGCAAATAGGGAACCACCATAAGCACAAAAAAGATCGTAATGAGCGAAATTGAGATACCATTCCATCTGAGTGCTATCTTCGGATGGCTCGTACTCAAAGTATCCCTTTCGCTCAGAAATATCGGTCTGATGTTCAAGAGAAGAAAGATATTCTGGAAGCACCATTGCGTACCATCGGGAAAAGGCTAATTGACCCCGATGAGTGCATCCAGGTGGACAACAAATATCATAAACGAGCTGCTTATTACCGTTGTAAAATTTGGGTGGATGATCATTAATCAAATCCTGCGTATCAAAGGTCTGCCGACAGATCAAGCTATCTAAGAAGTCATTCATGGCTTTCTCCATTCCCAAATTAAAACACTTTTTAATTAATACAGGACTTACGCATTTCAACGTAATTCTGTCATTCGCAAGTGTTGCGAAGAATCTCAAACCTTTGCAACACCGCCCTTGGGTGCGTAAGTCTTGTAATAAATACATTAACCGCAAAAGGCTTGAGATGTCAAGCCCCACTAGATCTTAGAACCCCGACTGCTTTAAGAAGTCGGGGTTCTAGGTATTCTGTTTTTTTCCTCAAATTTTTATCACCCAACCACGGCGATATATTCCATGCAAAATCAACCACCAAAATAATACCGCAGTCACGGCAAACGCCAGAGAACCATTGAGAGGCCCAGCCCAGGGCAAAAACCAGTTTTCGTAAATCCAAGTGTAGGTACTTGGAGCACTTTTGCCACTACCAATATGAGTTTTTAACAGAATTCTGGCGACAATCCCGGAAGCAACAAACAGGAAGATTGCATTCAATCCCATGATTTCAAAGGGCCGCCCCCATTGACAATCTCGCACTTCAATTGTTTCGTAGCAAACTGCTAGTAATAGCAACGCCCAACCAGCGGTAAAAACTACATAAGAACTTGTCCAAAGTTGTTTGTTGATGGGAAAGGAAAATCCCCACAAGTGGCCGATGACCACGCAACAAAGACCGCATATTGCTAAGTTGATACTGGTGCGGGTTTTGATTTGCTGTACTCGCAGCCATTCTCCTGTAAAGTAGCCGATGAGGACTGTTACAACTGCGGGTAAGGTGCTCAACAATCCTTCGGGGTCGAAGGGGCCGCCTTTGTAGAGGTGTTGACTGCCTAGAATTAGTCGATCGACATATCCCCCTAAATAGCCCTCTGGCGTGAGTTCGCCGACGCTGTAGCCCCCCCCTAAAGGCACTAGGGTTAACGTGCCCCAGTAGCCGAATAATAGGGCAAGGGCGAGGATTTTTTGATGGCGGGGAGAGAGGTTGAGAATGGCGATCGCACTGATCAAATAAGCTAA
>DMYK01000301.1:5577-5722 GCA_003483675.1 Microcoleaceae cyanobacterium UBA11344 | reverse complement strand
ATTAATTGTCGCCGTTTCATCTTAGGGTTTTAGTTATCGGGTGTTAGTCGTATGTTGTTATAGCATAAATTCATCAAAAAACAATATTAAACCAAGATATCGAATCCTGAGAAATCAGAATTATTCATGTATCACCCTCTTGACT
>DMYK01000301.1:3287-5478 GCA_003483675.1 Microcoleaceae cyanobacterium UBA11344 | reverse complement strand
TCTGCGGTTAAAACATTCCAGTACAAATCGGTTTCTCGTAATTCTGGAAGTTGAGGCGAAGATGAGAAAAACAAACCGGGTTTTTCAGATTAATTCCTTAGCCCAAAACCCGGTTTCTCATGGTAATTGCTTTTTTTTCCTGACAAACAAACTCTAAAGCAGTTCCAAGAAATTTCGCAATAATTGTTTCCCCGAAGTCGTTAAAATACTTTCCGGGTGAAACTGTACACCTTCAATATGCGGATATTCCCGATGCCGCACGCCCATAATAGTTCCATCCTCAACCCAAGCCGTAACTTCCAAAACTTCTGGACAACTCTGCTTTTCAATTACCAAACTGTGATAGCGAGTTGCAATCATCGGCGATTCGACACCCCGAAAAACTCCGACTCCACTATGTTCAACCTGAGAAGTTTTGCCGTGCATTAATATCGGTGCAGAAACAATTTTGCCGCCGAATACTTGGCCGATGCTTTGATGTCCGAGACACACGCCTAAAATTGGCATAGTTGGCCCCAATTCTTTGATTAATTCCAGAGAAATTCCCGCATCTTCTGGCCGCCCAGGGCCTGGAGAAATCACAACTGCTGCTGGCTGCAATCGGCGAATTTCTGCTAGGGAAATTTGGTCGTTGCGGTAGACTTGCACCTCTTTTGCTACTGGAAACTCAGCACCTAGTTCTCCTAGATACTGCACCAAATTGTAGGTAAAACTGTCGTAGTTATCGATGACTATAATCACGGGTTAATTTTGATTTTAGGTTGGAGATTTTAGATTTTAGATTGACTCGCTGTCTGGCAAGGTTTCGCAGATTTTAGATAGATGCCCAAGATAGAAATAGCTGTCATGTTTAATCATAGAACTAACAACCTCAAATTTACCATCTAAAACCTACAATTAGCCTGCTGAATAATATAGCTAATTGGGGATGGCTAGTTGAACTGCTGTCACCAAAGGAGGTAGCAAAAGTGCCGCTGCGACGATCGCAGCCGACATTGCCGATACCAGCACCGCCCCAGCAGCGCAGTCCTTGGCAATTTTCGCGAGTTCGTGGTAAGATTGTCCTACAGTCAAGTCTACTAGAGATTCGATCGCCGTATTCAACAATTCCATTGCCAAAACTATGCCAATGGTAACGCCAATCACGGATATTTCCACAGGCTTCAGGTGCAAAAATATTGCCAAGCCGATCGCCAAAGTGCCAATAGCAGTGTGAATCCGAAAATTTCGCTGAGTTTCAAAAGCGTAAGTTATGCCCGCCCAAGCATATTTAAAACTGGTAGCTAAGCTAGATGCTATTTTCCATGACAGTTCTCGATTGTATTTTAAGGCTTTTTTCGACCCGTTGACTGTCTGATTGGAAGAGTCTTGCGGCATGGGTAGAAGCTGTGCAATATTTGATATTTTTGAGTATTGATCTAATGTCATATACAACCAACTTTAAGTGATAAAGACGAGTAGATTTGAAGCATGAAAGATTGACTTCATTAAGTCTCGATAACTTTCCTAGGTTTTTACTCAACTCTTAATGTAATTTCCGAAAATTATGTTTGACTTCCCATGATTTGTCAACTTACTCTCAACCCAGTCTATCCAATCTCAAATCTTTGTCACGGTGTCTGGATCGAAATCCCTATTGCTTGCAGCAATGTTTCTTGTCGATCGAGCATTTGAGTTAGACTTTCTTCATCCGGGTGATCCCACCCCAAAAGATGCAGGAAACCGTGGGCTGCAAGCCAAGCTAGTTCAGTCTTCAGGGGATGTCCTTGCTGCTGGGCTTGTCGGTGAGCTGTATCGATCGAAATCACGATATCACCCAAGTATAGAGGCTGAGATAACAGCATTTCATCCGGCTGAGGACAGTCTACCTCCAAAGCTGCGAAAGCTAGTACATCGGTCGATCGATCTTGGTGGCGATACTGAGAATTCAGGGATTGCATCTCGTCATCCCCCGTGAGACGGAGACTGACTTCATAGCCAGGGGCCTCCGGCACATCCGTAGCCTGATTTTCCAGCCAAACACTGAACCAAGTTTCCCAGTTTTCGGGTGAAATCTCCCCGCTGGCTGCACTCTGAGGTTGGTTGGAATCGTCAGCCGACTGTTGGGCTAGCCCATAACAGTCTTCCAAGTTCACCTCTATTAGCATTTTTTGATTCTCCTGTCAAGCATTTTTATAGGTAATTTTTTGTA
>DMYK01000301.1:2747-3254 GCA_003483675.1 Microcoleaceae cyanobacterium UBA11344 | reverse complement strand
AATCTGTTAAACAATGCAAGAGGCCGGGACAACAATCAGCTTAACTCCCGATTTGTGAAAAATCAAAATAGAAGCTAAAAAACCCGGTTTCTGGCGATCGTCCTCAACCTAAAATGACGCAATTACTACCAGAAACCGGGTTTTTGCGTCCAGGAATATGGAAATTATAAGCTGATTGTGGGAATCCCGATTACGAATTGAAATAGCGATCGAGAAAAGCCAAACCAACGAGTACGCCCAAAAGTCCAGCAGCAGTCAACGCAAAATGAAACAGAGAAGTCGCCCGCTTCCGCACCATATTCCGCATCGCTAGCTTGACATAACTCGGTGGAGGTGTATTGTTTGTCGGCGCTGTCGGGGTTTCGGCGACGGTTTCTTCGGAGGTTGTTGTCGCGGAGGGAGGTTGAGTCATATTCGTTATTTTAGAAGGTTGACAGAGCACGCCACGATGTTAACAAAAATGTAACGTTTTGTGTAGGATTTTTTAGCTTTCACAGGACTTAAGCA
>DMYK01000301.1:0-2640 GCA_003483675.1 Microcoleaceae cyanobacterium UBA11344 | reverse complement strand
GTAATGTCATAGGCGGCGCGATCGTACACAACTCGATATTTGGGCACCAGTTGGGGAACTAAAGCATCTGCGATCGCCACTATCAACCTATTATGAACTTCCGGCAAAAAATCAGGACTTTCTCAATAGGGATTCATCCCTGGAAATGGATTAGTCATTGATTTAACTCCTGTTAATTTACCTACTTCTACCAATTTTTTATGCGGCTGCATAGAATCTGCTCCCCCCTAACCCCCCTTAATAAGGGAGTAGGGTGTGAGTAGGGGGTGGGACAAGAGTTATTCTTTGCGATCGATCGGGAGCGTCATCAAAATCGGGGCGCAGATTAACAAAAGTTTTGATTTTTTATGTAAAACTTTTCATATCAGTTATCAACTTATTTTCCTAAAAATTACTCTTAATATATGCTTGAAAAATAGAATTTAGCTGAAATTTTGCTGGCTCTTTTCTGGGAACTTTTTCTACTAAACCGCGTCTGGTTAAAGATTGTAGAATGTGCATAAATTTAGCTTGAGATACTTCCATATTAGCAGGTTTTTGGGAAATATCTATCGGTTCATCTTGATTTGCTAACCAGTTTATAACATTTTTTTCTAATTCTGATAACCGCTCTAACTGCGATTCTAAATATAATTCTATATCACCTAAAAATAAGTCATCTTCATCTGTCATAAAAAGGGAAACCTTCCCGTTAAATAACTCTATAATTGTTGAAGCAATAATATTTAACCAAGCTGGATGACTTTGATATAGTGTTATTAATTCATCCCATTTGTCCTCATCTTGTAAATCTTTTTGTCTCAAGATTTCTTTCCCATCTTCTCCTAATCCTTGCAGATGTAATGTTTTTGTTTGTTTATTTTCTTTTTCTAAAGTCTCTATTTCTCCGGGTTTTTCCCAACTAATTAAAATTAAACAACTTTGATGAGATAAGGTAGCAATTTGCTGAAAAAATTTACAATAATCTTTATAGTCTGTTAAATACTGACCCGCGAAGTTACCAGTTTTAAAAATATTCTGCACGTCATCAAGGATTACTAAACAACGAGATGAGCGAAAATAATCTATTATTTCTGGTAATGGAGTTATTTGGGCTTGAGAAAAAAACTGTTTAAGTTCATCTTTAAGGTTGATCAGTTTAGGCAAATGCTCAAGACTGCGATAAATAATATAATCGAATTGTGTGTTAATTTCTGAGATTAATTTCAGGATTAAAGCAGTTTTTCCGATACCACTTAAGCCATAAATTGTGATTAATCTAGTCTGTTCTAAAATCCATTCTTTAAGAGTAGAAGTTTCTGAATTACGCCCGTAATTATAGTTCAATTCTGGTGCTGTTGTTAGCTCAATCACTGGGGATTTATTTTCGTCTTGGGAAGAGGGCGATCGCTTTTCTATATCCTCTAAAGATTGAGGATTTTCTCTACAAATATTAACATGACTATTAATATAATTACTAATAGTGTGTGAAGCATTACCGAAATTATTGATAGTAGATCCAGCTTTATTTTCTAAAATAGAACGAACATTCCTTTGATCAATATCTTTTGAAAAAACATCGGAGAGAAGTTTCCATAATTTTGCTCCCTCTCTTTTAACATGATCATAACTATAACCATTATTTACCGCAATTTTATGAAAATTTTGACGTTGTAAAACACTTTCTAATATAGATTTGTGTAAAGAATCAAGATGTTGTTTTGTTTTCGCGAATACCTGCTCATCAGTCCATTTTGACAATTCTTCAACGTCCATATATTTTTAACCTCACTCAATTTTTTTAGTTTAGCCACTAAAACCCACTGTTTGCCACTAAAAGTTAAGTTTTGTAAAAGGTTACTAAAGATTAGCACCCAATGACACTATATCACACCAAATCCCCCTATATCAATTTTGCTACTAAATGCCACCCCAGTCTAAAAATTAGAAAGTAAAATGTCAAATATTAGGGAAATAAGTCTAAATTTGCTTATTTGCTTGAGTAGTCATTATGGTATTACCTTGGTGACTGTAGATAACAAGATAGATATAGAAAAGAAGGAGCGTTTATGGGAGTTCAAGTTCATACTATCAGAAACACACATTCCATGAGTCTCGAAAATTTAGGTAATCAGTTGACAGATTGGTTGTTATCAGAGCATCATTTCTCAGTTAGGCAAAAGGAGTGGCAGGGTGGTAACAGTTATACTGTTTCTGTCAGGAAAAGTGGCTTTTTTAGGCAAATTTCGGGGTTAGTTTTTGAATACAAGATTGAACTTAGTAATACAGATAAATCAGTAGTTGTCACAATAGATGATGGAGATATTCGTAAACAGTTAGCATCTCTGGGCGTAGCTTGGTTTATTGCTTGGCCAATGTTAGTGACAGCAGGGTTTGGTATGTATTCATCGGGTGAATTTAAAAAAGAAATTTTTGCCAAGATTGAAAGCATATTGCAATGATAGTTTAAGGCAGTATTCGTTAAATAATTAATTGAGTAAGCGATTTGAATGATTCGAGACTTCCAACAGTTTTGGTATTTAAAATGGGAGCAATATCTGATCAAGAACCGGATGAGATTAATTCCATTTTACCCATTTTGTATTTCTTGTTCAATTAAAGTAAGAATTTGTAAAATATTTCTTGACTCACTAGCTTGAA
>DMYK01000159.1:650-4373 GCA_003483675.1 Microcoleaceae cyanobacterium UBA11344 | reverse complement strand
TCACCCGCAGCCGCGTAAACAGCGGGTGCAATTATCAAGTTAAAGCACATTACCAGAAATAGCTGCACCGGGATTGGGTGGCGACGCCAAAGCATTTGTGCTAACTCAATAATTTCTTGAAAATCCCTAGGCAAAACATCATTCAGCAAATCATTCCGTTTCATAAATCCTCCTTGATTGGTAACTAAATATCTGTCAAACTATCCGTTACATCCGTTACAAAATCCGTTGCCGAACTTCTTCTATGCTAACCCAACGGCGGTAATCAAAACATCAATAATTTTGATAGCCACAAACGGCGCGATCGCACCGCCCAATCCGTAGATTAAAATGTTACGCTGCAAAAGTTGATTTGCGCTCAACGGTCGAAATTTTACCCCAGTTAATGCTAGGGGAATCAAAGCGGGAATAATCAAAGCATTGTAAACTAATGCAGACAAAACCGCCGATTGTCCGCTGGCTAAACCCATCACGTTCAATGCGCCAACGGGAGCAAACATTGCCGGAATAATTGCAAAATATTTAGCGATATCGTTGGCTAGGGAAAATGTAGTCAGCGCGCCGCGAGTAATCAGCAACTGTTTGCCAATTGTCACTAAATCAATCAGTTTTGTGGGGTCAGAATCTAAGTCAACCATGTTCGCAGCTTCTTTCGCGGCTTGGGTTCCAGAATTCATTGCGAGTCCTACATTTGCCTGGGCTAATGCGGGTGCGTCGTTGGTTCCATCCCCCGTCATTGCTACTAATTTGCCCTCGGCTTGTTGCTTGCGAATTACGTCGATTTTGTCCTCTGGAGTGGCTTCAGCAATGAAGTCATCAACCCCGGCTTCGTTAGCAATTACTGATGCTGTAATCCGGTTATCTCCGGTGAGCATAATTGTGCGGATGCCCATTTTTCGCAGTTGGTCAAATCGATCGCGAATTCCCGGTTTAATAATATCTTTCAAATAGATAATGCCGTAGGTGTCGTTGCCTTGACAAACAGCTAAAGGTGTGCCTCCGAGCCGGGAAACTCGCTCGTAAGCTGAGTCGAGATCGGGGCCGAAATTGCCACCGCGCGATCGCACAAACCCCTTAACCGCATCCACCGCGCCCTTACGAACCTCCGTACCATCGGGCAAATCCGTGCCACTCATCCGCGTTTTCGCCGAAAAGTCGAGCCCGACTGCGTTAGTGCGATCGAAATTCACCGTTGCGCCCAATTTTTCCGACAAACGGACGATCGACTTTCCCTCCGGCGTCTCGTCAAACACACTCGCAGCCAGGGCTATGTGCGCCACATCCTCCAACGAGTGACCGTTGACCGGAATGAACTCCTCGGCTAAACGGTTGCCCAGCGTGATTGTCCCCGTTTTGTCCAAAATCAGCGTATTCACGTCGCCGCAAGCCTCCACGGCGCGTCCAGAGGTCGCTACGACGTTAAATTGAGCGACGCGATCCATCCCTGCAATCCCGATCGCACTCAGCAAACCGCCGATCGTCGTCGGGATCAACGCCACCAGCAGCGAAATCAGCGTCACCACGCCCACAGGGGTTTTCACGTAATTTCCGATCGGCGGAATCGTCGAAACCACGATCAAAAACACCAGCGTCAGCACCGCCAACAACACCGTCAGCGCGATCTCATTCGGCGTTTTCGTGCGTTCAGCGCCCTCTACCAGCGCGATCATCCTGTCCAAAAACCCCTTACCGGGGTCGGCCATCACCCGCAGCGTCAGTTCGTCGGAAAGGATGCGTGTCCCGCCGGTAACGGAACTGGCGATGTCCGATCCCGGTTCCTTGAGTACCGGGGCGGATTCGCCGGTGATCGCAGATTCGTCCACCGATGCGACACCCGCAATCACTTCGCCGTCAGCGGGAATGATGTCACCTGCGATCACTTTAATTTGATCGCCGCGTCTCAGGGATGTGGAACTTACATCCTGCAATGAACCGTCTGGTAAGAGTTTGCGGGCTGTGGTGTCGGCTTTGGTCGATCGCAGTGCGTCTGCTTGGGCTTTACCGCGCCCTTCTGCTACCGCTTCGGCAAAATTCGCAAACACCAAAGTGAAGAACAAAATAAACGTTACTAAACCGTTGAAAACTACCTGATTTTTGCCAGGAACCGGCCCAAAAAGACTAGGATCGATCGTTAATAATGCAGTCACAATTGTGCCTACCCACACCACAAACATCACCGGATTTTTCAACATCACCCGTGGGTCTAGTTTGACAAAAGCTTGTTTAAAAGCTCTTTGGTAAAGGCCTTTGGTATTTGCTTTCGGCGTGTGTCTGCGGGCCTCGCGAGAGATGCCGCGGCGGGGTTTTTTGGAATCGGGGGTATTGGAAGAAGCCATATCAATTTTGGATTTTGGATTTTGGATTTTGGATTAGGGATTAAAGAAACCGGGTTTTTTACTAAATCTATGGGTAACAACGGAGTATTTGTGTAAAAAACCCGGTTTCTAGCCCCATGCGTAAGTCCTATCAAGGCGAAGGAGTTGCTAAAGGCGAAGGCGAAGTTATCGGTGTGGGTTCAAATTGGCCACTGCTAATTTCATATCCTTCGGCAATTGGCCCTAAAGCTAGCACCGGGAAAAATGTCAGCGCGCCCAGAATTAAGATTACTCCGGCGGTGACGCTGGTGAATAAAACTGAATCTGTTCTGAGAGTACCCGTTGTTTCTGGAACTGGTTGTTTGTTGGTCATGCTGTCGGCTAAAAGCAGCAGTGCAACAATCGGAACGTAGCGGCCCATCAGCAGGCTAAAACAGGTACTTAAATTCCACCAAAGTCCGGTAGATATCGGTTGAGAGTCTGCTAATCCTTCAAAACCTGAACCGTTGTTAGCTGCGGCGGAAGCGTATTCGTACATCACCTGGGAAATGCCGTGAAATCCGGGGTTGCTGATGCCGCTCAAACTGTTGGTAAATGCGAGGGTGATTGCACCGGGAATTAAAACGGCGATCGGGTGAATTAGCAAGACAACGCTGGCTAAAACAATTTCCCGTTTCTCTATTTTGCGTCCTAAAAATTCTGGCGTTCTTCCCACCATCAATCCGGTGAGAAATACACTCAATATTAAGTATACAAATAAGTAAGCTGTTCCCGTTCCTTGTCCGCCCCAAACGATTTGCAGAAATAAGTTAAACAGAGTAGCAAAACCACCGGGAGGCATTAAAGAGTCGTGCATTCCGTTGACAGCCCCGCACATTGTGCCCGTCGTAGTCACAGCCCAAAGTGCGGTTTCTGCCCAGCCGAATCTCACTTCTTTTCCTTCTAAATTTGGCTGAGCGGAACCCAGTAAATTATTGATTTGAGGATTGCCTTGATACTCGCCAATTGCTGCAATGCTAATCAAGACAACGTAGATGCCAAAAACCATCCAAAAAATCAGCCAGCCTTGTTTTTTGTTGTTGGCAAATATGCCGTAAGTATGAATGAGTGCTGCCGGAATGGATACCATTGCTAGTGTTTCCACCAGATTAGTAAAAGGGTTGGGATTTTCCAAGGGGTGAGCCGAGTTCATCGCAAAAAATCCGCCGCCATTTTCTCCGAGTTGTTTGATGCTTTCAAAGTGAGCGACTGGGCCGCGAGCTATTACTTGGGTGCTGCCTTCTAAGGTGGTGGCAACTGCGGAGCCGCCTAGGGTTTCTGGTACGCCGGAAATCAGCAACAACAAGCCAATGATTAAAGAAAGGGGCAGTAGAATGCGGGTGATTGATTGAATTAAATCTATGTAAAA
>DMYK01000159.1:0-615 GCA_003483675.1 Microcoleaceae cyanobacterium UBA11344 | reverse complement strand
GCGGCTGAGGTAAACATTAAAAAACCCAGAGTTAACTGGGATAAATAAGTAAATGTTGTCTCGCCGGAGTAATGTTGTTGGTCGGTATTTGTGAGAAATGAAATAGTTGTATGCAGGGCTGTATCCCAGGTGGGTGCGCTTAAGCCGGTGACATTTAAAGGCAGCCATCCTTGAAGTATGAGAATCAAAAAAACAAATATGCCCATTGCTACATTGCTGTAGAATACCGATCGCGCATACTGCCAACCTGTCATTGAATCCGAAGATCGAATATTGCTGGCGGTATAGATGAATTTTTCTACAGGTTTAATGGCGGGGTCGAGGATGGTTGGTTCTCCCATGTACACCTGCGCCATGTAATTGCCAAAGCTAGGGGCGATCGCTACTACAATGATTAGCGTTAATGCGATTTGAATTAATCCTTGAAGCATAACTGAGCCAATACTTCCTTAAAAGTGCAATCTACTTTTAACAATCAGTATACTTGAAGTTAGGGTTTTTGGATCATCAGCCTAGAGATATAAGTTGCCGTTTACAAGTTATGCTTATAAAACTTACGCAAAAAACCCGGTTTCTGACAAAAATCGTCGCTTTTTTCGAGAAATATTGACGCAG
>DMYK01000276.1:5345-11581 GCA_003483675.1 Microcoleaceae cyanobacterium UBA11344 | reverse complement strand
AAGCGGTTCGATGTGGCCACCTGTGGCGATTCACTGGCTGGCTGTGACAGTCTGGCTGCTGCTCTTAGGCGGTGATCGGAGGCTTTATGGTTAAATGTAAAAGTCAAGTATAACTATTTTGTCGCGAGGGATATCAGTTGTGGCTATCATAGGAGCGATCGTAGGTTTTTTAGCAGGCGTAGCAGTTGCTTACTGGTTGGTGGAAAAGCGGCTCAACCTGCAAAAGCAACAGCAGTTAGAACAAAGTCGCAAAATGGCTGAGCAAATAGAACTAGGTCACCTGTCTCGGTTGCAAGAAACTGTCGAATCTTTGCAAGGAGAACGGGAAAAACAGCTCAGAAAAGTTACTGCCGAACACGAAAAATCACTCAGACAAGTTACTACCGAACATGAACAACTTCTCAGACAAGTTACTACCGAACATGAACAACTTCTCAGACAAGTTGCTTCCGAACGTGACAACAACCTCAGACAAGTTAATTCTGAATTAGCTGAATTAGAGCAAATTCAGAATTCTCAGTTGCAGTCAAATCTGCAATCCTTGCAAGAAGAACACGAACATCATTTACTCAGACTTGCTGACGAGTTGCATCTGAATTATCAAGCTCAGATGGAGCAAAATATGCAAGCTTTGCAAGATCAACACGAAATTCGTTTGCGGCAAACCGCTGAGGAATATGAGAACCGCGAGATAGAGATGCAGTTAACTGTGGAGTCTTTGCAAGACGAATACGAAAGTCAGTTGAGAGCAGCTCAGGAGCAGTTACAAGCTCACCAAGCTCAAATGCAAGCCACGATCGAGTCTTTGCAAGAGCAATACGAAATCAAGTTAAAAGAAAAAGAAATTTCGCAGCCGCAGTCAAGTCAGCTAACAAATCAGCTAAATCAAACAGAATTTGGAGAACCGTTTAATGAAACTGAATTTCTGCCAACACAGTCAATTCAACTAAATCAAACAGAATTTGAAGAACCGTTTGATGAAACTGAATTTCTGCCAACACAGTCAATTCAACTAAATCAAACAGAAGTTGGAGAACAGCCTCAAATAGCACGACAAGCACCAAGCTATTCGGTGGCGCAGTTGATGGGATGCGTTCAAAGTCGGGATCCTGAAGTCCGCAATTCAGCAGCGTTTGCTTTGGGTAGAATGGCTGCGGCTAATGCTCTCAGATCCGACAGTCAGCGAGTAGTAGAAACCTTGGGAAAATTAGCTCAAGATTATGATCCTGAAGTTCGTCAGACTGCTGTGGAAGCACTAGGAATGATTAAGTCGGAAAAAGTAATTCCACTGTTGCAAAAAGCTTTGCGAGATACAGACGGTGCTGTGGCTCAATCTGCCAGTTCGGCTCTGAATAAGTTTAAGTTTTATCCGCGCACTCCGGCGGTCAAACCGAAAAATGTGGATGTGAAAAAACCAAAGCGTTAAGCCATTAAGTAGGTGGGGTTAAGCTCTCGGTTCCCTGGTAAATAGTCGGACATAAATAAACGTAACCATGTCATTGTTCGCTGTGCGTCGCAATGAGCTTGCGGTTTGAGATTGCTTCGTTCCTCGCAATGACATTGTTTATTTTTGTCCAGCTACTTAGAGCCTGGGAACCAGTTAATTAAAATCACCAATGACTAATTCAAAATCGCTGTTTTGTGCCGAGTACAAATTTGATGTCGCCCCCGTCGCTAACACCCACATCTAAGCGAATTAATCCAAAACGCGATCGCACGCGCACACCCACACCCGCACCAGCCCCAGTTCCAGGCTTGTCTCTCACCACCGCCGGTTTTCCTAACACGCTGTCTCCGGTGCCCAAATCCGACGCAAAATCGACAAATATTACGCCGCCCACATCTCTACCGACGGGAAACCGATACTCGCCGGAAGCTAAGAAATAACTCCGGCCGCTGCCAATATCGCCACTGTCGTAACCCCGCACGGAATTGCGCCCACCGAGGCGAAAAGCTTCTGTTGGTGGCAAATCCCCAATTACCGTCCCTGCTTGCAAGTTAAAAGCCAACATTTCTGGCAAGGTTTCAGAATCGCCACCGCCGAGCAAATTGATTGGTATATATTGTATATAATTTCCTAACAGCTTGTTGCTCACAATGTTACCTTGCCCCAAAGGTATTGATTGTTCGGTGCTGAGGCTGAAAATCGAGCCGCTGCTGGGGTTGAAGGGATTGTCTCGCCGATCGAGCGTTGCACCAAAAGAAACAGTGTATAACTCATCAACGCCAGAACCGCTGAATGTGAGAGGATTTCCCAGTTCGTCTCGGCGGGCGATCTTCAAATTCCGATCGCGCGTGCTGATATTTGTATAATTTATTCCCAAAGTCCCTCGCCAATCGCCCAAAGGCCTCGTAAATGCGAGATTTCCCCCCATCCGAATTTCCCGAACTCGATCGCCGTTGGGCAAATTGAGATCTTTGTTGAAAATGTCGGAAATTGTGCGATCGCGAAAAGCTCTCACACTGTATCCCAAACGGTCTGTGGCTGCAACGTAAGGGCTGACAAACTGGACATTGTACTCGAAACCTCGGAGGCTGGGCACAAGTTCCACCGACACCCGCTGGGGGTTTGTGCCCAAAGTTCGATCGGTATAAGACAGAGGAATCGCAACGCCAACGTCATCACTCAGGCTAACACTCGCGCCAAAAGATCGAGCCGATTGCTCTTGGACATTGTATATAACATTAATATCCGTGCCAACTTCTTCAGTAGAAACCGTCACTTTCTCAAACAATCCCAATTGCTGCAACTGCTGCAAATCCGATCGCACTACATCCTGACTGTAATTATCCCCCGCCTTGAGTTTCAGCTCACCACGGATAAAATCTTCCGAAATTCTGCCCTCAATTGGATTCCCTTTTTTGTCAACAGCTTCGCCTCTTCCGTTGACAAACCGAATTTTTACATCTGCAACATAAACACCGCCTGCATCTCTAGCTTGAGAAACTTGTGCAGTACCCTCTAGCTGTCGGGCGTTGCGGTTGACTGATTCCGGGGTTTCGCCCACAGCAATTGAGTCTTCGGGAGTTTTTAACAGAAAGGCAAAATCTTTATTTTGGCTGGACTTAACTTTAACAGAGGGCGATCGAACTTCCACAGAAACAGGATTTTCCTCAGATGTCGGCAAATCAAGAGCAGTTTCTCTTAAATTGACCACTTTCGGTGCATCTCCCTCTCCCAACTCCACCTCAGTTGCAGCCCTTGCCGCTAATTCGCCCCCAGCCCATGCCGCCAGAGTCAAAATTGCAATAGTAGAAATATTTACAAAACGCATAAAAATCTATTTTTAACAGGACTTACCAGGCTATTGTCTGTCATTCTGAGCATAACGAAGCATCTCTGTCATGCTGAGCGTAACGAAGCATCTCTGTCATGCTGAGCATAACGAAGCATCTGTTAGCGGTTAACATACTTACCGAAAACCAACCACCAAGCCTATTTCTGAAAAGAAACCCGGTATTTTTGGGAATACCGGGTTTCTGCAAATGTGAAATTGGGGAAAATTCGATCGCTGCGGGCGATCGTCAATTTAATTAAAGAGCTTGTCGAGACACTCGTTTCTCAAAATGAGCCTGCGTCTGCTGCAACAGTTGTTCGCGACTATCCTTAGCCTGCGTAATCGTAGGGAGCAAGTTGCGAGCCTGTAAAGTCATGTGAAGCTGTAGGTCAGCTACGTACTCACTGACATCTTCACGCAGTGAACAAGCCGGGTATCGTTTTAAGTTGGAGTTCAAACTGTTCTCCTGATTTGAGTGTGCAGTATTTTAAATAATTATAGACACTATCACGCTACCTTTCAAATTCTGAACTCCGTAATGAAGTTTAACCTTTGGACGGCAACACTGTAACAATTGTTTACAAAAATTCATCCAGGAGGCGATCGCCAATGCAGTCTAGAGCAATTATGCACAAGCACACTTTAAGTACATTTGTCAATAGCAGCAGCCAAAAAGCCACTTACCTCGACATCGGGAGCGGGCAACCCTTATTAATGCTGCACGGTTTCTTGGGAGAAAAGACTTGCTGGCTCCCATTAATTGAATTATTGCAATCTCAGTTTCGCTGCATCAGTTTAGATATGTTGGGTTTTGGAGAATCTAGCAAACCAGAAATATGCTACGATGTGGCCTTAGAAGTTGCCTTTGTGCGACAAGTTGTAGAACAACTCAATATCGATCCCTGCTGCATTATCGGACATTCTTTTGGCGGTTGGGTAGCTTCTGCCTATGCTCTCAAATACACAAATTCCGTCAGCAGTTTAGTATTAGCAGCACCTGCGGGAATTCGAGACGACAGTTTTTGCGGTCAATACGATGCTTTGCGGCCACTGCTGTGGAAAACGCCGATCGTTGATTTGGCCTTGCAATTAGCAAAACCCTTTGCTAATTTAGCCGGAAAAAGTAACGAATTGCAGCAGATTTCCGGTTGGCGGCGAGAGTTAATGTCTCAACCAGTCGCCCGGTCTTTTTTAATGAGTCGGATGCGCCCGGAAGACGCCATTGATACTGTTGAAAAAGACCTTCACAAATTGCAAATTCCCACATTAGTAATCACAGGAGATAGCGACGAAACAATTCCTCTCTGGCACTGTCAAACCTATGCCAATCAAATACCAAAAGCACAGTTAGCAATTATTCCCAATGCCGATCACGGATTGCCCCAAACTCAAGCTGAAATGATGGCAAATCTGATTTGCCAATTTTTAGGGCAATTCACCTAGACTTCCTCTAACCATAGATTGTAATACTGACTCAAAAAATGTGACAAATTATACTACTTTCCTCGCTGCATAGCGACTATAATTTTGACAGTATAGTGAACAACATTTTTGATGATGACAATATCTTCTGCGAGCAGGAGTTACACACATTCAGTTGAGTCGGAGGTATTACCTATAGTGGCATTCAAAAACTACTTCAATCTTGAAGAAATTATGACAGCTCGAAAAATTAGCGCGGCTCTAATTAACGTCAGTGGCCGACAGCGAATGCTTTCCCAAAAAACCGCATTTTTTTGCTTGAGGTTAGTTGGCTCAAGACAAGGGGCAGAAAGAGAACAACTGCGGGCAGATTTGAGGGAGGCGATCGCTCTTATGGAAAAATCCCACAGCGCCTTAATCCATACTGACAGCAGCATCAACTTATTAACTCCCCCTTCAGCGACTGTCAAAGCAATGTATTTTGAAGCGCCGCTTTATTTAGACAAACAAGTGCGGGAATATATCGATCGCATTAAAGCCTTAGTGCAAGTTCCAGATGCCGAACTCAGAGCAGACAATCCCCACCTGCTGTATATTATAGAGGCGGCTGACGGCGACTTGCTAAAAGCTTTCGATGCAGTGGTTAGTCAATATCAACAGGAGGGCGAAACTGAACAATTTGAAGTGAATCTCAGACAAGTTGAACTTTATCAAGAAAGTTGCACTGCTACGGCTGCATCCATAGCTAAAGCATCTGAACTCGATCGCACACTTTGCGAACTAAAAGAAACTCAAGCTCAACTCCTCCACAGCGAAAAAATGTCTTCTCTGGGAGAACTAATGGCTAGTATCGTCCACGAAATCAATAACCCAGTCAGTTTTATTTACGGCAACTTGAGCCATGTCGAAATTTATACTCAAGATTTGCTGCACCTGCTGCGTCTCTATCAAGAAGAATATCCCAATCCCTGTCAGGAAATTCAAGCTCATATCGAAGAAATGGAGCTAGATTTTTTACTGGAAGACTTGCCGAAAGTGATGTCTTCGATGCAAATGGGTTCCGAGCGAATTCGCGAAATTGTCAAATCAATGCAAAATTTTTCGCGAACAGATAACAGTAACATGACGCTGTGCGATTTGCATGATAGCATTGACAGCACGGTGTTAATTTTGCGAAGCCGTCTCAATGCTCACAAAACTCGCCGTGATATTCAAGTAGTTAAAGATTACGGAAACTTGCCTCCTGTAGAGTGTTATGCCGGACAACTAAATCAAGTATTCATGAATCTGATTAGCAACGCGATCGATGCTTTAGAAGAAGCAGCAGAAAATCAGCCAGATGCTTCGCTGAAAATTTCGATCCGCACTGAGGTAGCTGAGTTCGATCGAGTGAGAGTGCGGATTGCTGACACCGGATCGGGAATCAGCGCACAGGTAAAAGAACGAATGTTCGAGCAGTTTTTCACAACCAAGAAAATCGGTAAAGGTACCGGTTTAGGATTGTCTATTGTCTACAAAATTTTAGTAGAAAACCAC
>DMYK01000276.1:2860-5137 GCA_003483675.1 Microcoleaceae cyanobacterium UBA11344 | reverse complement strand
AGTTGAATCGTTTTCTTTTTCCGCACGGCAATGACAAACTTAGACAACATACTGATACCAGAACTATTAAGAAATTCCAATTTTTTTAAGTTCAAAGTAATCGTGGATGGTTCGGGATTGGCGACCTCATCTAACAATTGGACTATGGGTGCATAATCTGCTGGCCCACCCAAGCTGAGTTCGCCTTGAAAACAGACAGTCACCGATTCTCGATCGTATTGAATAATGTAGTCTTGACCTTTAATTTCTTGAATATCCATTGTTTTGTGGTTTCCTGAGTGAATTGCGATCGCCTACAAAGAGTAAATATTGAAATGCTACAAACTAAACAATAATTTGAGCGACAGTCGTCACAAGGATAGTACCAAGACTGTCTGGGATTGTCTCAAATCTCCAACCTATCTTGGCTGAATAGTCATTAATCATCGTCAGCAATCCCAATCCCGATGTTTCACTGTCTGTTTCAGCATTTTTTTCAAGCTGCTGTAAATAGAGTTCATTAGGGTCGTCGGAAGAGAGTAGCTCTTTAATGAATTCATGCAATTTATTGGCTGTTTCTGACTTGGCATAGTTGGTAGCAAAAATCACTGCTATTACGTCAATCTCCTCAATAAAGTGTATACCAAACTTGACCTTATAACTGAAAGTATCATCAGTAAATTTGATCGCATTTTCTAACAGTTCGTTGGCGACGTAACTCACGGCTCCCTTGCTTTGTTTAATCCGTTTCTCGCTGCTAGCATCCTGCTCGTCTACCGGTAGAAAGCTAGACAAATAATCGGCCACAAAATGAGCTGAAAGCCTGTTGTTGCGCCAGCGCTGCTTGATCGGGCGAGAACTGGGCGTAAATGTAAGCTCTAGGGAGTCGTGATCCGGTGGAAATTGGTCGATGAATTCTCCAAAGATTTGTGTCACAGTTTGTAAGCTTCCAGATGTCATTATTTGTCTCCCTCTAATTGATGTTTGAATGTCACTTCTGAGTAAATTTCCAGACACCCTTCCAGTTAGCCGGAATACTATTTTCTAACAGCGACTGGATGCGTTCTAGATAAAGTTGGCTGGGTCGATCGGCGGGATTTAGCGCCACTATCTGTTCAAAACAAACTTTGGCATTAGCAAAATTTCCCTGACAATATTGTTCGAGTCCCTCCTCAAAAATAGGCAAAGTTTGAATTTTTAGCGATCGCACAGGTTCTACTTCAACATCTAACACCTCACAAACAGTAATGGCTTCTTGTCTACCTTTGACAATTGCCCGATCCAAAAAGCGAATATGATACTTTTCCGGTTGACTCAAACGTTGTACCACATCTCCTGAAATTAATAAAGATACTCCGTAATACTTCGTTAAACTTTCCAGACGAGCCGTGAGATTGACATGATCGGACAGCGCATCGGCTTGCATCCGATTCGCGTCTCCAATAATCCCAACCATCGTATCACCCACATGGATACCAATGCCAATATTCACCGGTATCTCCCCATTTATTATACGGCTTTGATTGTATTTGTGCAACTGTTCAAACTTCACAATTCCTGCCTGAATAGCATCATCAACGCCCTCGGGAAAAACTGCCATCACTCCATCTCCCATATACTTGACAATAAAACCGTTGTGCTTGCGAATTTCGGGACTAATTTGCTGCAAATAGGTATTGATGAAGTCAAAGTTTTCTTGAGGAGTCATTTGCTCCGCCATCGTTGTGAACGAACGGATATCAGAAAACATGATGGCCATCTCTTTGCTCACATGATCTCCAAGCTGGAAATCAACAATGCTATGCTTACCGAGAAATTGGAGATATTCATCGGGAACAAAACGTCCGTAGGCTTGCAAAAGTTTCTCTAATTCCTGTTCCCGCGCTTTCACCGTTTGCACCATATGGGAGAATACCTGTGCGAGTTCTCCCAGTGCATCGCTGCGCGCTGCGACATCGGACAATATCTGAGGTTCAAAGCAGTTGTTTTTCACAGCGATAGCTGCATCTATCACCTTTTTTACCTGCTCGATGTAAGTCTGCATCTCTCGATTGTTCTTACGGATCTTGTTTTCCAGATCCGTGGAGTGTTCCGTGATAATTTCTACTAAAGTTTCATAGCTGTTTTTTTCATCTTCGACTTCCTCAAGTTTTTGGATCAAATCCTGTATCTGTGTCTGGAGTTCTTCTGGAGATTTAGATGGTGCTAAATTGATTTGGGTTTTCATAATTTATACTTCCGAATCTGGGAGCGCAAAATTGTTTCAATCGCTCGCTGTAAATTATTAGAGCTTACACG
>DMYK01000276.1:1493-2810 GCA_003483675.1 Microcoleaceae cyanobacterium UBA11344 | reverse complement strand
CGATCGTAGAAACCGGGTTTATGACCGTCAATCATAAATCATGCACAGTTCCCTGTTGCTTCAATACTAGCAAAGTAATGTCATCAAATACCTTTTGTTCTCCAATAAATTCTCGCAAATCGTCGATTACTGCTAGTTGAATTTCTGCGGCGCTCAAATGCCAGTTTAGAGAAACCACTTCACAGAGTCTTTCAATACCGTAGAATTTTTTGTGGATATTTCTAGCTTCGGGGATGCCGTCGGTATAAAGCACCACCCCGTCCCCCGGCTCTAAGTCTACTAAAACATGGCTGATAAAATCTGAAATATCCTCATCTAAGCCGATGGGAAATCCTAAATCCATCATGTCAATGCGTTCAATTTGACCGCCTTTTCGGACTAGGAGAGTTTCCTCATGTTGACCGCTAATACTAACTTTACGGTCTGCGTAATTGAGGATAGCTAGGGTCAGGCTTTTGTCCGAGTTCATGCGCTGGATATTTTTATAAAGAGTGCGGTTGAGGGTATCTAAAAAGCGCACAGGGTCGAGTTCTTGAACTTCCTTGAGAGTGCGGACTGCCGCTTGAGTCATCACCATCAAAATGCCACTTTCTAATCCATGTCCGGTGACATCACCAATGCAGAGCGTAACCACCCCGTCAGTACAAAGTACGTCGTAGTAATCGCCACCAACTTCATCGGCTGCTTCCATAAATCCAGCAATATCTAACTCTGTAATTGCTGCTAATTCCGCAGGTTTTGGCAGAATTAACTGCTGCATTTGTTTGAGGATTTCGAGTTCGGCACTCATGCGAAGATTTTCCGCTCTCAGTCGGTTATTCAGAGCGGCAATTTGTTGAGTGGCTGTAGCGAGTTCGGAGGTGCGTTCTTTGACTTTATCTTCCAGAGTTTCAAAGGATTCTTCCAGTTGTATTGCCATGCTATTAAAGGATTTTGCTAAAATTTCAATTTCAAAAATCCGACTGGAATCAACCTTCTGATTGAGAGTTCCACCTGCTAGATATTCTGAAGCTTGAGCAATTTGGTTCAGGGGACGAGTAATCCAGCTAGCTGTGAGAAAACCCACTCCAACAGAGACAACTAGAGCCACAATACACAGCAAAATAGTGTGGCGAGTGTTAGCATAAATTTGCGTCATAAAGTCGGCTTTAGGAACTACTACTATAATCAGCCAGTTGAGACCGTACTTGTCAGTTAGCGGCGAAACTTGGATAAATTGTCGTTGACCGTTCAGCTTAAAGTCAAGTTGAACAGTGTGATTAATGTCTTCCAAACGGTTGAAGCGATCGAACAGATAAAGCACACTTTGACGCATCA
>DMYK01000276.1:0-1452 GCA_003483675.1 Microcoleaceae cyanobacterium UBA11344 | reverse complement strand
ATTTTTAACGGAACTGGCGATTAATTCACCCTGGGGCTCAATGATAAATACTTGACCGGAATTACCCACGCTTAAAGTTTGCAGGAAATTTTGAATTTGATCTAGACCCATCTGGCAAGTCAGCACGCCAATTAGTTTCCCGTCCGCATCATAATAGGGTAGACTCGCATTAATTTGCAGCGTACCGTAGCCAAAATTAATATAAACGTCACTCCAAGCTGCCTGTTTCTTCTCAACAACAACTCTATAAAAAGGGCGCGTGCGAACGTCATAATTGGGCGTGGTATTGTCAATTTTTGTCGGGTTTCCATCACCGTCAAGGTTGTAGAAGATCAAGTCGCCACCTCCGGGAATCAGTTGCTGAGCAAGCTGAGGTTGTTCAAGTCCAACCAGCCGATTTACCCAACCCACACGCAGGTACTGACCTTTTTCGTTGGCAATTCCCGCATGACCGATCGCCTTAAATCGCAGAACTTGTTTCCATAAATAGGGTCGAGCTTGCTCCAAATCGTCAAAGTTCAACACCCCCAAAGGTAAAACATCATGATTGATCTGATTCACCAGTGGCGGAGCTTCCAGATAGGCTTGGACAATTTCGTAAACTCTAGCACTCACTTCGGAGCGCAACTGACTAACAATATCGTTGACAGTCTGCTCTCCGTTTCTGTAAGAGAGATAGCCAATGCAGCCAACAGCCGCCACAATTTGCAGCACAAAGGGAACCACCAAGACATTGCGGAGACGGAATTTGCCCGACGTGGAGGCGATCGCGCGTTTTTGAGAAACCATTGTTAAAAACACTCCCCAATGCAGTTTACAACATACTCAGAAAAAGAGACAATACAATCGACCCCAAAATATGCGATCGCGAGTTACTCAGAACAGTTTTCGATGTATTTAATAGCGACCGATAATGTTATCATATCAAAAACTCAACAAACATCAACAAATCTGCGTTCATCAGCGCTCATCTGCCTACATCAGCGGTAAAAATTAAAAAATCTTAAAAACAATGCAAATTACCAAACCCCTCCACAGCGCCCTACTCATCTCCAATCTCGAAAAAGCCCAACACTTTTACAGCACCGTATTAGGACTGCAAAAAATCGATCGAGAATTAAAATTTCCCGGAATCTGGTATCAAATCGGCAACTTCCAGATTCACCTAATTTTAGCTGCAACTATACCAGATGCCAGAGACTATGAAAAATTAGGACGCCACCAACATCTAGCATTTTCCGTTGCTAACTTAGAGGCAGCAAAAGAGCAATTAATCGCTCACAATTGCCCGATCCAAATGAGCACATCAGGTCGATCGGCATTATTTACCCAAGACCCAGATGGTAACATCATCGAACTCAGCGAGTAACAGATGAAAATCATCGCCTACTCTTACACCGAACCTCTGCTAGAAACAGCACCCGCGCCCGAATTTTGGGGCCAAGAAGTCGA
>DMYK01000277.1:162-8645 GCA_003483675.1 Microcoleaceae cyanobacterium UBA11344 | reverse complement strand
CGCACCAATTCAGCTTTTTTACCAGGATCAGACTCAGTTTCTCCAAATTGTGTTTGTGTTGCTGTGGACTTTCTCTCCGTGGTTGACAGACTTACTGCTGAAACTGTTTTGCGGTATCGAACCGCTGAAGGCGACAGTTTTATTGACTCGCAGCAAAGAAGCTAGTCGGGTAGTGCGAAGTTTTTGTAACAAACAAGGTATACCCGCGCCGATTCTGAAAGTTTTGCCGATCGAAGTACCAGTAGCTTTGAGTTACGGCTGTTTACCACGATTTGCTCGGATTGTGGTGAGTCAGGGGCTGTTGGAGCAATTGACGGAAGATGAAATTGCGACTATTTTGGCGCGGGAATTGGGGCACATCGCCCACTGGGATTTTGCGCCGATGTCGCTGGCGGTTTTGGTAATTCAGATTCCTTACCTGATTTATTCCCAGGTGGCGCACTGGGAGGAGCGGATTTCTGGTTTAATTACGATCGAGTTTTTCCGTCATGTGGTGAAATTTTTGGCGGCTGGGATTTCGGCTGGGAGTTATGGGATTTATAAATTGCTGAGATGGCCGATGTTGTGGCTGTCACGTCGCAGGGTATATTTTAGCGATCGCGCCGCAGCCGAAATTACGGGGAATCCGAATGGTTTGACGCGGGCTCTGTCTAAAATTGCGATCGGAATAGCGAGCAATATCGAGCAACAGCAACAAACTAGCTTTTTCCTCGAAAGTTTCGATTTGCTGCTACCAGTGGGAGTCGCGCAAGCTGTAACCTTGGGCTCTGCTGCTTTACACGCGCCTCTGGAACAGATTTTGCTGTGGGATGTCAGCAATCCTTACCGCAATTGGTTGACGGTTAACAGCACACATCCTTTAATGGGAGAGCGTTTGAAGTTGTTGGCTCTTTACGCTCAATTCTGGAAACTCGAAACTGAGCTAGATTTGGCGAATCTGGGAACTTTGGAGCCACCTACAAAAGCAAAATTCCCCTTCTTAAACTCAAAACTGATTACGAGCAACTCAAAACTATTCCTCCAAGGTGCGCCTTTTTTGGGGATTCCGATGAGTTTGGCGATGGTGGGGGCGCTGTGGCTGATTGGGGGGATGTTTTCGATGACGAATATCTGGCGGCTGGATTGGCTTTGGGGCGATCGATCGATTCTTTGGGGCTGTTTGCCGATCGGGTTTAGTATTGGTACTTTGATGCGGATTAATTATTTCTTCCCGGACATTAAGCCGGGAAAGCTTGCTGAACCGAGTTTACCTCAAATTTTGTCAAATCTCCCGACAATACCGCTGGATGCTCAACCGGTGCGGCTCTCAGGGCAACTTTTGGGTCGATCGGGTATGGCTAATTGGCTGGGACAGGATTTGATTTTGCAGACGGCGACGGGCTTAGTGAAGTTACATTATGTTTCGAGGTTCGGTCCGATCGGCTCTTTGTGGCCATTTTTGATCCAAGAGACTACTCGCCCTAGCGATTTGGTGGGTAGCTGTTTTCCAAGAGGGGTGGTGGCGACAGGCTGGCTGCGACGGGGAGCTACCGTGGCGATCGATCTTGAAAGCCTGCGTAGTCAAGGTGGCATTGTCAGCAACAGCGGACATCCCATCTGGTCTGCAATTTTAGCTTTTGCTGCCGCCTTTTGGGGAGCATACATCATTTTCCAGGGCGGGAGGTAAGGAAGAAGTCAGCCGATTTGAGACTTGAGATTTGAGATTTGAGATTTGAGAATTGCTCACTCTTGTTGAATCCGTAGCTCTGTCACGCAGATTGTGATACCTTTAAATAATGGTCGGACGCTGCCGAGCCCGATGATTGGGAGATGAGGATGAGTAAATATTCCTCGGTATTAGGAGCGAGGTAAAGTTACTGGCTCAAAAATGTTTTAGAAGAGGTTAGCGATTTTATCCCTTGTTGTATTAGACTAAATACTGGTATCCGATCGCCTAAAATTGACATCCTTGGAAATAAATTTCTACATTGCTGGCTATAAACATTCTGAATCAAAATCGGAAGTAAGTAACACAGAATAGCCAATAGCCCTAACATTTGAGTGATGACTAAAAGTTTACACAACAACTTGAGATTTAACAGCTCTCTGCATTGGCGGCGGTTGGTGAACGTAGTCGAACCATCAAGTTCCGGCATTGTGAGAGTAAATCATCTTGTTCGCAAAGGTGAGGGGATATGTCAAGGTTGGTCGGAGGAACGCGGAAATTCTGCGGTTGTGTCATCTTGATCTGCGGTCAATATTCAGTTGACTTCAGATAATGCTGTTCGATCGAACTAATTAGAATTCAAGTCAGGAGGAATCTTTCATGTCTATTCGTTTATATGTGGGTAATCTACCGAAAGAACTCGAACGCCAAGAACTGCAAGACGTTTTTGCACCGGAAGGCGAATCGGTAACCACAAAAGTAATTACCGATCGCAAAACTGGTAAATGTAGAGGATTTGGTTTTGTGACGGTACTCACCGACGAACAAGCCGATCAAGTTATTGAGAAATATAATGGCTTGATGTTCAAAGAAAACCCCCTAAAGATAGAGAAGGCACTGCCTCGCTCTAAGGGTAAATCGGAGAAGGGTGAAGGCGAAGAGCAGCATTCACCTGCCGCACCGCAGTTAGCTTCGGCGTCACCGTCGCAGCCTGCGCCGCAGCAGCGCTCGGCTCCCCCTACCCAAGGTGGAGGCGGCTCTGGTGGCAAAAGCAATCGTCGTCGCGACAACAACAAGTCTCGTCGCAATCCAGCAGCAGCAACTTCGTCGAGCACTGATTCTGGCTCTGTGCAGCCAGATCCGCGCTGGGCGAGCGCTCTGGAAGAGCTCAAGCAAAGGTTGCAGGAAGCTCAGACTACTAACTAGGAATGTCGATCGACTTTGGTTAATTGATAGATCTGGTAGATCGGTTAGTGCGATCGAAAATGGGGAAAAAATCTCTTTTTCGATCGCACTATTTTTCTGTAAGTATGTTACCTTAAGAGGTTTTCTCTCCGGGGCGGGTTTTACCAACAAATCGAAAGATTGAAGTCAAATATTTCAGAATTAGGAATCGGTAAACTCGAAGGTTGAACAATAATTTTCGGCGGAGTTTCTGCTACTGAAACAGTTAAATTGTCAGCCGATGGCTGTCGAGAAATAAGGTGATCTGCTTCGGCTCCGGCTAGGGTGTTAACTGACAGGCTGTAAGGAACTTCTAGGGAGATAATTGTTTCGTTGTTACGCAGCCAATTAAATTGGGTATCTCCCGTTGTAGCATTTAGGCTAATAGAGGTTTTAGCTCCCAATAAATCGCCAATTAAAAAAGATCAATCCTGTTGGGGATTTGGGCTGACAGCAGGATTTGGTACGATCGCCAGTCCGATCGTGATCGAACTTGCAGGTGCTGGCTGAATTTGAGCTACAGGCAGGGTTTCAGAGGCTTGAGGGGCTGTCAAAGCAGGATTTGGTGCGATCGGAAGGTTGAGAGGCGATCGCAGGTTGAGAGGCGAGGGAGGAGGTGCGGGGGCAGGAATGTAAATGAACACAGATGAAATTCCATCTGCGTTCATCTGCGTTTATCTGCTAATATCTGCGGTAAAAAAATCCAAATCCAACTACTTCGCCGCCGGCAAAGACAACTGAGGCGAAGTTTTAGGATAGCTTCCTTCCCCGCCAATCACCGCCGGTTCCTGGGAAAGCAAAAACTCACGAATTAGTCGAGTTACTGCTCTTTGAGCTAAACCGCCGACTACTTGCTGGCCCATATTCTGCACTTCTGGTTTCACCAACAACTGCGGAAGTAGCTGCAATACTTTCATCCCGTCAAAACCGGGAGTTGATTGCAAAATATCCCAAATCCGTTTGATGTGTTCTAAGTTTTTTTGTTCAGTTTGTGAAACCACAGGTTGATTTGCTTTGACTCCAAACCATTCGCCGATGACTGCTTTGGCGTTAGCAAAAGCATTGTTGGAAAGTGTGTCGAGACTTTTGACTAATTCTAGGACAATGCGATCGCGAATAAAATCTCCCCTTTCGGAAAATAAATATTCTAATGCTTGGTTCAGGATTTTGCTAACATCGTAATCGTCGCTATCACGAGCGTTGCTGAGCAAGTTTTCTAAGCGGTTCCAGCGAAATTCCCCCTGTTTGAACAGCAACTCTTGCAGGGATGCTCTCAATTCCGGTGCGGGGTCGCTCAACAGCCGTTTGGCAACGTAAGGATAGGCTTTGCTCAACACTTTAAATTCGGGGTCAACGTTAATTGCAATCCCTTCTAAGGTGACGAGCGATCGAATAATCAAAGCATAGTAGGCTGGAACTCGGAAAGGATATTCGTACATCACCGCCGAGAGTTCGTCAGTAATGCTTTTGAAATTAAGTTCGGCAACGCTAGCACCCAAAGCATTGTTAAACACTCCAGCCAAGGCCGGAATAATTGGTGTCAAATCGGTGTCTGGTGTTAAAAATTCCAACTTGACATAATCTTTTGCTAAACCTTCAAAGTCACGGTTCACCAAATGCACTACAGCTTCTAACAAGCCGTATCGCTGATAAGGTTTCACTTCGCTCATCATTCCAAAATCGAGATAAGCTAATTGACCGTCAGGAGTTGCCAAAAGATTGCCGGGATGCGGGTCAGCGTGAAAAAAACCGTGTTCTAGGAGTTGTCTGAGAGAACACTGCACCCCCACTTCAATTAAGTAAGGAGCGTCTATTCCTTGAGCCTTGACAGCTTCTAAATTAGTGAGTTTGACACCGGTGATCCACTCCATTGTTAAGACGCGGCGGCGGGTATATTCCCAGTAGATACTAGGAACATAAATGTCTTTGATGTAGCCGTATAGTTCGGCAAACCGTTCGGCATTTTGACCTTCGTGGGTGTAGTCCATTTCTTCGTAAATTCGCTCGCCCAATTCGTCCATAATTCCTGCGAGGTCACTGCGAATTATTTTGAAGTTGTTTTGTGCCCAAAGTGCGACGCGCCGCAGGATGTAGATATCTAAACCAATGTTTTCGGCTAAACCTGGTCGCTGCACTTTAATTGCGACTGTTTCTCCGGTTTTGAGTTTGCCTTTGTAGACTTGTCCGAGAGATGCTGCTGCGATCGGATCTGGGCTAATTTCTGCGTAGATTTCGTGAGGATGGGCACCCAATTCTTCTTGGATAAATTGATAGGCTACTTCGTTGGGAAACGCTGGCAATTGGTCTTGCAGCATTGTTAGTTCTTCTAAATATGCCGGCGGTACTAAGTCGGGCCTGGTTGAGAGTGCTTGTCCGATTTTGATGAAAGCGGGGCCGAGTTCGCTGAGAATTTCTCGCAGTCGGGCGGCGCGACGCTTTTCCTTGGTGGCGGTGCGGCCTGTTTTGCCGTCGAACCACAAACTGAAAGCAAAGCCGAAAAATGTCCAAACAACGCTCAGCAGCCTTCCCCAGACTTGTAGAGGGCGATTTCGGTACAGGGCTGCGATCGCCACAGGATCGTACCTCACAGCATCTCCGGCCAACTCGAAAGCTATGTCTTTGGCTGATTTGAGGACTTCGGAAGTTACGGCTTCTGTCTCTAGTTCTACTTGTACTGCTTGCGGGGGAATTGTGTTTGCATCTTTGAGATTGCCGAGTACAGCCTGTGTCCCAGAATTTGCATAAGTTTGCGGGGAGGCTGGCGATACTGTCTTGACATTCATAAATCAGACCTAGTGGGAAGCATTGTAAACATATTGTAACAATTTAAGGAGGAAGGGCACTCTAAGAGATTCGGACGGGGATACAAAGATGAATTTAATTGTTAGTTCCCCGACTTCTTAGAAATGTCGGGGCTCTGGCTATTCTGTTTTTTCAGGCGTTGCTAATTTACTCGTCGCTGGAAAACAGGGGTCGATCGCCCAGCAGGGCTATTTTTGCGCTGGCGGCAACGGTGTTCCCAGAGCCGTGAGATTCAAGGCGTAGCCCCCGGTGGCGAGATAAACTCGATCGGCGATCGCCCCGATGTGGCGGATCAGAGTGCCGAGGCGATCGCGAAACAGCCGTCCCGCTGGATAAGCAGGCACTACTCCCCATCCAGTTTCCTCCCCTACCAAAATTACATCGGCGATCGCCACCTTCAAACTAGCAATCAAATCTTGCTGTGTCTGTTCCCAAACAGCCACTTCTTGTTCCAAAAGATTTGCCGTCCAAGTTCCCACCGAATCAATTAACAAGCAATTTGAGCGATCGGTCGATCGCACAAATACTGGCAAGTCGATCGGTACTTCCACAGTTGTCCAATCAGCCGGACGGCGATTTTTGTGACGCTCAATGCGACTTTGCCACTCCAAATCGGCAGAGTCAACCTCGCCTGTAGCCACATAAATTACTCGTTTGGACGAATCGGCTGCCATAGTTTCGGCCAATTCACTTTTGCCAGACCTGGCCGGCCCGGTTACTAAGATTATTTGTCTTGAACCACTTATTTTAGTCATTAATTAATTGTTATTTGTTGGTTGTTAAGCTGTTGGTTGTTATTTGTTGGTTGTTATTTGTTGGACAAAAATCAACAATGTCATTGCGAGGAACGAAGCAATCTCAAACCGCAAGCTCATTGCGACGCACAGCGAACAATGACATGGTTACGTTTATTTATGTCCGACTACTTATTTGTTGGTTGTTAGTTGTTATTCTAACCCTGACTAATTCCCAAGAGTCATTTTTAAGGGATAATAACATTAATGAGACAAGCTCAGACTAACTCGATCGACCTCCCCAGCATTTCCCAAGCTGTTATTTATGCCAAAACCTCAGATATCAGCAATAATTTGCACCCACAATCGTCACAGCTATCTAGGCGCTGCGATCGACAGCTTGCTGGCACAGGATTTTCCCGACAACTTTGAAGTAGTCGTAGTGGATAACGCTTCTAGCGATTATGCGAGCCCCGACAGCTCAAAAACGCGCACCCGCCAAGTAGTAGAAGCAAGACTCTCCAACCCCCGCCTCAAATACATCTGGGAACCCGAACTCGGCTTGTCAGTAGCCCGGAACACCGGCGCGAGAGTTGCAGAAAGCGAAATATTAGCTTATCTAGACGATGATGCTGTTGCTGAGTCCAATTGGCTCAGGGTGCTGCACAGCGCCTATCAAAGCCATCAAAAACTGGCCGTAGCTGGTGGCAAAGTCAATTTGCTCTGGCCTCCTGGAGTCAGCCCTCCCAACTGGCTTTCGCCTGGATTGGCCCAGAACTTGGGAGCCTACGATTTAGGGGAAACTTGGGTGTACGTGACGGCGGCTGGATTGACTCCCAGAGGTGTAAACTACTCAATCCGGCGCACTTTTCTGGCACAAATTGGCGGTTTCGATGTCAAACTCGGTAGAGTCGGCAAAAAATTGTTGTCAAACGAAGAATTGCGGGCCACAGAACTAGCATTAGAGTTAGGTTGGCAAGTAATTTATCTGCCGGAAGCCCTGGTGCTTCACAATGTCGCTCTCGAACGCCTTAACAAAGCGTGGTTTGTAGAGCGCGGGTGGTGGCAAGGCATCAGCGAGTGTTACCGGGAACAATTGTGCGATCGAGCCGGTATTGTTCAGCTTTGGCGCGGGAGTGAAAGAATATTGAGGGGTGTCTACAAATCTTTTAAATACATCAGAGATCCAGCGCTGCGCTTTGAAAACTTGGTTTTTGCTTGGGGTCAAATTGGTTATTTGAGTGCATCCGTCCGTGGCCTGATTTTTCCACCGAAATCGACCCGGAGGCATTAGGCTATAGGCAATATCCCTCGCTGTCTAGCGCCGCGCGATGCCGATCGCACTTCATCCAAAACAACTCGACCGCATTCAGGTTCAAGCACTCGATTATGACCTCTAGTTCATCCAAGATTCCGGTTTCGGTACTCATTCCGGCCAAAGACGAAGAACTTAATCTACCTGCGTGTCTGGCGAGCATTACCAGGGCGGATGAAGTTTTTCTGGTAGATTCCCAAAGTAGCGATCGCACCGTAGAAATCGCCCTAAATAGTGGCGCAAAAATAGTGCAATTCTACTTCAACAACCGCTGGCCGAAAAAGAAAAATTGGTCTTTAGATAACCTGCCATTTCGTAACGAATGGGTGTTAATTGTCGATTGCGACGAGCGGATTACCCCAGAACTTTGGGACGAGATTGCCCAAGTCATCCAAAACTCCAAAATTGAGGGCTACTACCTCAACCGCAAAGTCTTCTTTTTAGGTAAGTGGCTGCGTTACGGAGGCAGATATCCCGACTGGAATTTGCGTTTATTCAAGCATCAAAAAGGCCGCTACGAAAATCTCGGGACTGAATCCGTGCCCAATACCGGCGACAACGAAGTTCACGAACACGTCATTTTAGCCGGTCAAGTCGGCTACTTAAAAAATGATATGATTCACGAAGATTATCGCAATTTATTTCACTGGATAGAGCGCCACAACCGCTATTCTAATTGGGACGCTCGCGTTTATTACAATATTCTTACGGGTCGTGACGACAGCGGCACTATCGGCGCCCACCTATTTGGAGATGCAGTGCA
>DMYK01000277.1:0-140 GCA_003483675.1 Microcoleaceae cyanobacterium UBA11344 | reverse complement strand
CTGCCTTTTAAACCACTGCTCAGATTTATTTTATTTTACTTCATTCAGCTCGGCTTTTTGGATGGAAAAGCTGGCTATATTTATGCAAGGCTATTGAGTCAGTACGAGTATCAAATTAATGCAAAACTTTACGAATTGCG
>DMYK01000635.1:4748-5086 GCA_003483675.1 Microcoleaceae cyanobacterium UBA11344 | reverse complement strand
AACAGCGTCATAGACCGCGCTTTGGATATCTTTGTCGGCCTCGGCTACACCGTAGCCAACGGCCCGGAAATGGAAACAGACTATTACAATTTTGAGGCATTGAACACCCCGCCAGACCACCCAGCGCGGGATATGCAAGATACCTTTTATCTCCCAGGCGGAAACCTGCTACGGACTCAAACATCCTCGGTGCAAATTCGCTACATGGAACAGCACAAACCGCCGATTCGGATTGTCTCTCCCGGCCGCGTTTACCGCCGCGATACCGTCGATGCTACTCACGCCGCAGTCTTCCACCAAATAGAACTTTTGGCCATAGATGAAGGCCTGACATTTAC
>DMYK01000635.1:2553-4726 GCA_003483675.1 Microcoleaceae cyanobacterium UBA11344 | reverse complement strand
CAAGATTTGCCGATTCGTTTTCGCACGAGTTACTTTCCGTTTACAGAACCTTCTGCGGAAGTTGATTTGCAGTGGAATGGTAAATGGCTAGAAGTTTTGGGATGCGGCATGGTCGATCCTAATCTTCTCAAAGGAGTTGGTTTAGACCCAGAAAAATATACTGGTTTTGCGGCGGGTTTTGGGGTTGAGCGCTTTGCAATGGTATTGCATGAAATTGATGATATTCGTCGAGTTTATGCTAGCGATTTGCGCTTTTTGCGGCAATTTTAAAGTAAACTCGCCCCTAGGGCGTGTTTTCAAAGTCTTAGATCCCCCCCAGCCCCCCCTTAAAAAGGGGGGAGAAAGAGTCTCAAAGTCAACCCCTACTCCCCTTTTTAAGGGGGATTTAGGGGGATCGGGATCTGAGGTCACAGTTTGAAAACTCGCCCCTAGGGGTATGGCCGGGGCGGGTTTACAGGATCTTTCATTTGTAGTAGAGATCTTGGTGAACCCGCCCCTACGGGTATGGCTGGAGCGGGTTTAAATCTTGACCGAAAGCAATTTAGTCCGGGGCCCCCAGATTCATACCTGGGAGCAATTCCATCATCTAAAATCTCAAATCTCAAATCTCAAATCACCCGATCGCAGGATGATTCTGGAAGACCAATCAATTTTTTTGCTATATTGACCTGCAATTAAGATAATTGTTTTGGTTACATGAGGAGTGAACGTATGAAAAACTTGAATTGCTGGAACAAACCCGCTGCTTTACTGGGCGCGATCGCGATCGTAGCCGGGAGTTTGCAGGCCAATGCAATTGCTGTTACCGCCGAATCCACATCCAATCTCAATCAGGATGCTGAAAATATTTCATTGGGAGATAGCGCCACCTTTCAAATAGCCCAAGCCGACAACCTTTGCCGCCAAGTCACTCCCAAAGAGGGTTTGACAGTCCGCCAGAGCCCAGATCCCAAATCCCCTCGTGTTGGCGGTGTCCTGTCTAAGAGTCAAGTCACACTATCTCAAGGTGCCACTTCCGTCAAGGGCCCCGACGGCCGTCTCTGGATTCAAATCGCCACTCCCGTCAAAGGATATGTGGCCAGCGGATATCCCAACAGCGAGACTAATTTAGGTTCCTGCACCACAGCAAGCACAAGTCCAACTCCTGCACCAGCGCCCGCACCAGCGCCCGCACCAGCGCCAGATCCCGCACCGACACTCGCACCGACACTCGCACCGACACCCGCACCCGCACCCGCACCCGCACCCGCACCAGCACCCGCACCCGCACCAGCACCCGCACCCGCACCAGCGCCCGCACCAGCACCCGCACCAGCACCAGGCCCTATAAGTCTGTGCCGTCAAGTAGAAGCTCGCGTAGCGCCGAAGGGTCTAGCGATTCGCGCTGATGCTTCAAAGACTGCTGCGATTAAAGGCGGCGTACCAGCTAACGGTAAAGTAACGCTTGTATCAAATTTCCAGTTAGTGAAAGATCAGAATGGAGAAGACCGCAATTGGGTTGAGATTTCAGAACCAGTGCCTGGTTTTGTATCTGCTGGAAATTTGATTATGTGCAAGTAAAATAGGTGTTCGATCGCTCTTTTTGCCTAAAAGGGCGATCGAAAATCCTACCAAATCCGGGTTCAAAACCAATGATATCAAGTCCGCAAGGTTTGGCATCGCAAAAGGGGGGGCGGGTTTATTAGTACAACGCTTTTGTTTCAAAGTTTGCTGGTGAAACCCGCCCCTACAAAACACGATATGACTTACGCACCATCGACCGAGGTAGGGACAACCACAGGGGGATTGCCCCTACAAAACACGATATGACTTTGCTACTGACAGCGCCCGCTTGCCCAATTTTGATGTCCGCGGCCTGGTTGACATCGGGATTGTCGGCCTATCCAGACAATTTCCCACTTATTTTGCCTGAGTCTGAGCTCGATGCGGTGCCGCATTCCAGCAACAGAATCGTCGGCTAAACCGATGATAGTCTGCACAATTACTGCTGTTTCTCGCGTTGGATATTCAACCGAAATTCCATCGCTTTTTCTGCCTTCAGATTCTCGATCGCTGCTAAAGAGTTTTGATGCGATATCTTTGGGGTTGGAGACTGTAATTTTGCGATCGGCAACGAACTGTTTAGGGTTAATTGTTTCATAGCCAGAGCGAGTTGCAGGCTGCGAAAGTGCTA
>DMYK01000635.1:0-2503 GCA_003483675.1 Microcoleaceae cyanobacterium UBA11344 | reverse complement strand
CTTCAGATTGTGCCAGAAATGTTTGTCTCCTTGATGCGAAAGCCACCAAGTCTGCCTCGGTGAATTGCGTTTGCTGCCATGAGGGACGCGATATTAGGCGATCGCACCAAGCTTGAATTTTTGGATAGGGATCTAAGGGAACACCAACCCACGACAGCAAGGGTACAACAGTTCCAGCAACGCAGTCGGCCAATGTCAAATCGTTGCTAGCGAAAAAAGGGCGATCGTCCAACAAACCCTCAAAGAATGTCAGCACAGTATCGACTTTTTCCTGAGCCTTTTCGATTACCTGCGGTTCAGGAGTTCCCCAGCCCATTTTTTCACTGCTTAGGGGGTAAAGTCCCGGCATAAGTTCGTTAACCGTGACCAATTCTACCATTTTCACAATTGCCAAATCTTTGGCATCTTTGGGAAGCATTGCCGGTTCAGGATACTTGGCTTCTAAATAGTCAAGAATTGCCAGAGACTCGACGACAGTGAAGTCATCATCGACCAAAACAGGGATACGATGAAAAGGATTCATGGCGACAAACTCAGGCTCTAAGTGATCGCCGTCCAAGTGGATTTCTACTAATTCAAAGTCGAGGTTTTTTTCGATGAGGGCGATCCACACGCGGCGGGAGTTGGGGGAAATGGGAGTATGGTAAAGTTTCATAAATGGTGGGGGTAATTATTGAAAGGTAATATAGCAATCCTAAATCAGTTTCAATAACTGGTTAACTGGTTCCTAGGCTCTGCCTGGGAACCGATGTCCAGAGGCTCTGCCTCGGCTGCGACAATGGAGGCAGAGCCTCCGGATATGCGTTACCAGGCACAGCCTGGTAACGAGTATATTATTGGCTCATAGTGACTTCCTGACGCACAGACGAGGTAATCGCCTCTACTAGAAATAATCGCTCACTAAGTGACAACTTCTGGGTTAATTCAACTAATTCTTGAAACGATATTTTTTTGGATTTTTCGGAAAATTTATCATTCTGAGCTGGCGAAGAAACCTCATCATAACTTAAAGGTTTGACTGAAGTATTATGCTCTAAACTTTTCTTCATGTCTGCGAGTAGAAGCTCTAAAAATTTAATATCGTTCCCTAGATCGGCAGCCTCATCCTCATCCTCTTCTATATCTTCAATTAATTGCAAACGTTCTTGATAGGCATTGATTTGGTGTTCAATCGCTTCTATAATAAACCTAAAATCTTTAAATGATAAATTCATATTATTTCCATTCCAAAGAACGAATATTTAGCAAACCCTAACTAGACGGTTGCTTGAAGAAGCATATCCTCTACTTGTCTAATTCGCTCCCAATCAATTGCTGCCACCCAAAGACTTTCCTCTTCAGAATATTGCACTACGGCATCCACTTCTAATTCTTCGCTATAGAGGGTGAGCAATTGACCATTTTGCAATTTAATATTTTGGCGACTTAAATCTTCAATTGTACCAACACAATTCAGACGAAGGCGACTCTGTTCATCAGCATTATGAAAGTCTGCAAAGATTCTAGGAGAACTCATATTTATTACTACACTTGAGATGTTTTTTTTGATGTGGGAGTTACGCAACTGACACACTTAGATGAGCTTGTAGGGTGCGTCAGACGAAATNNTCATTTCGTCTGACGCACCCTACTTTATGTGCTAGTTGCCTAAGTCCTAGATGGGTTAGGGATCCTTGGTGTCAGCAGAAGACTTGCTTTTTCTGGTGTTAAGCCAGTGAGAGTTGCATGATTTAAACTTCTGCCAGAAGTACGGATGACATCTCCACCTTCCGAGCGAACCTTACCCACCGTGGTAACACCCACTTGTCCATGAGGAATTGCTAACGCTAATTCTGCTATAGACAATTCTACTGCACATTCTATAGAAATTCCTGTGATGCCACTGGGGTGGGTTCGTATGGCACGTTGAATATCTTCTGGACTATTACGACCACCACGAACTACTAAGGCTTCGTCGGGAATTCTCTCTACTGTTGTTTTAGGCATCTTTAATCTTCTGAAATGTCAAAATCGAACGGTCACGCAGGGTTAGGTTTTGGGTATAACCTCGCGTTTGAGTACATAGGCACGGGGCCCTTATAGATTGTGCGTTTAGTTAATTTCGCTTCAGATCAGAGTTAAAGTTATGCCTACAGTAAAAGCACTTCCCAAAATAACAAGGCGGGCCCTAAAGCCCGCCCCATCAAACGATCGACTATCGATTAATAATCGAAGTCGCCGCCGCCCATGCCGCCGCCAGCACCAGCAGGAGCGCCATCCTTCGGTTCAGGCTTGTCAACGACGATGCACTCAGTTGTCAGCACCATACCAGCAATAGATGCGGCATTTTGCAGAGCAGAACGAGTCACCTTCGCAGGGTCAACAATACCAGCTTCAAACATATCGACAAACTCATTTGTCGCTGCGTTGAAACCAACGTTAAATGGCTTTTCTTTGACGCGCTCAGCGATGACAGCGCCATTCAAACCAGCATTTTCAGCAATCCGCTTCAGAGGAGCAGCCA
>DMYK01000462.1:954-6770 GCA_003483675.1 Microcoleaceae cyanobacterium UBA11344 | reverse complement strand
TCCGCGTAGTTTTGCTCAGCCAGGAGTTGATCGAAACTCTGCAAAACCTGCCGCGCTTGGGCGATCGCCCGCGTCGAGGCCCCTTGCATAATCGGCGGGCGAATAGCAGCCGGGGCACCACCACTGTTGCTTCCAGCCACCAGTTGAACTCTGTTGGCAGCATTGAGATTGACAGGGGTATTAGCTGAATTAGCGGCTGTCAGGGCGCTTTCAAACCTACCGAGGAGGTTGGTCAATTCTTGGCGCATCAAATACGCTTCAATGCTGATGATCGGCTTATTAGAATTTGCCTGCACATCCAAACCCGCCGGCGCCGATTGATCCGAAGGGTCTGTAAAAGTTGCTGGTACTGGATCGGGAAGGGGGGGAGAGGGAGAAAGTCGGCTCAGTGGGGTATTACGCGGCCCTGGAGGGGTGTTTCGAGTAACTGTGGGGGGGGGATTAGGTTTTGGGGGTGCGATCGCTGTTGGCGGTGGTAGAGGCGAACTGACAGTGCCTCCCCAGCGGGCGATCGAGGCCCGCAGCCAAGCCGTGTCTACATTTGCCGAACCGTTGCTACCCCAGCGCCAGCCGAGATAGGTAGCGCGATCGGTGGCGATCGCAGCCGAGGAACCGGAACTGTCCTTCCAGGTAGCAATAGTTTGACTGTTCGCATTAGCGGGAATCAAGACACCGCCTTGAACCGAGCTATTTTTCTGTTCCGCAGGCACCCAATTGCTAGAAGTAGTGCAAGCAAGATCTCGACAGCGGGTGCGGGGTTGAGGTGCCGCCGGCTGAGTCAACGGAAAAGCCCAATAGGCCCCAAGGAGCGATCGCAAAGATTGACGAACCAAAGCCGGAGAACTGCGGCCCACTGGCCCGGAAGCAATCAACCGGCCGCCCTGGGAAGCCCAAGCTTCTAAAACTTTAATTTGCGCCGGAGTCAAAGTTTCAATATTCGGCAGAAACAGAACATTAACGCCCGCTAAATCCGCCGTACTTTTAATTTGTTCGAGATTAATTGGTTGGTAAGCAATACCGCTTTCCCAGAGCCGCGTGGTAATCTTTACCCAGTCGGGAGAATTTTCCGAACTGCGAACTACTCCTAGAACCACTTGGGCGAAACTTGGAGAGGGAAACAGGATGAAGAGATTGAGTAATGTACTCGCTAGTGTTCCAATTAACACTCTTTGCAAGAAAGTGAAAAAGCGAATTTTTTGAGCCTGGGAGCAAGCATCAGGAATTCGATCGAGCTTTTTGATTTGTTGCATTGATATTCTGAACTTACGCACTAACCACCTAATTATGTTATTCTAAGTGAAGCGAAGAATGACATAATTAGGTTAGATCGTTTACGCTTGTTTCTGAATGATTAAACCGCTCCAGCGCCAGAGAGCGCAGAGTCAGAGAAGAGAGAGATGAATAATTCCGATACCAACGGATTTGATATTATTAATGTGTCCAGGACTACAGTCAACAGTGAACTGTCAACAGTGAACTGTCAACAGTCAACTATCAACAATTTTTCAACTAGCAGCTTCATTCACCGGGAAACGATCGATTAACTGCATCGCCCGACAAGCATTCCTCCGCAAAGAATCAGAAACATGAGGAACATGAGGAATCTGAGACAAGAAATCTAAAGTCCGGCGCAAAATCCGCACCACATCCCCTTCATCCAAACTCGTATGACTAACCAATTCCAGCCATTCAACACCCAGAGCCCACTGCTCAACCAAAGTCACTATATCTCGTTCCAGCCAAATCGGGATAGCCGCCTCATGCCGATACTGCACTTGAAACAGCCTGCGCCTTAGCCCTTTTTGCAGATTATCCAAAGGTGCCAAAACTTCCGGTGACAGCGAATAGTGAGTCCAACTATCGGGCCGAGAAACTTCCGTAACCAAAGCAGCGCAAGCAGCCGCGAGGTGGTGGGGGTCAAGTTCGTCAAATTCCGCCGACATCAGGGACAAACCCAACCAGAGTTCATTATCGCCACGAATGGCGGCGCAAGCTTGGCCCAATTCCGTAGGAACTAATCTGTCGGAGGTATCACTTCCCGACTCATTGAGAGATACTACTCTTTCCAAACAGCCGAAATTGAGCAAAATGTCAATTAAGTTGATAAATTCTTCCCAGTAGCGGGCTCGCTGCTTTTCTAAGTCGTACAAGCATCTGCGTATTTCCTTTTGCAACTCTATCCTGCGTCGCTGGCGTTTGAGCAAAGTACCGGGATTGCCCCATTCTAAAACAGGGTGAATTTCTAGCTTAGCTTCTATGGCTGCGATTTTTTGTAGTTGGTCGATCGCCTCGCGAGTCGGTTCCGGTGCCGGCAATTCTGGGATTGATTGGGCGATAGAAAGGATTTCCTCGGTTCCCAAACGGCATTGGCCAAGTCTCATCGGCATTTCCGGTGGCGGGTTCAAGGTATCTACTGCCGGCAAGCGGGGTAATTGAGCGTGGAGGGTTGCCACATCGCTAATGGCGACGATATACCAGCGGTTGTCTTTGCCCAAACATACCAAATTTGGAGCTTGGCCGGAACCTGCGATTTTGGCAACCAGTATAGCGGGTATGGGAGATGTGTGCGATCGTTTAGCAGTAGGAACGTGCTTACCTTTCAGGCTGACAATAGTTCCCAGCACCGCAAAAGCCACAGCCACCGACATCTCCTTAATCCGGGCTTCTTCAGCTTGCTGCAATAAAGTTTTCAGCAGGCGTTTATCTTCTTTGAGTCTTCCCTGCAACTTTTCATAATGGGCGAGTTGTTTTTCCAGGTTGGCGACATCACCACCAGCAGCCAGAGACTCCTCCAAAACCGCCAATTCCCCTTGCAGCCGGTCTACTTCCGCTTGCTGCGGCTGCAAGTACAAGGTAGAAAGATATTGGCCAAAACTGCGCTCTACGAGTTCTTGAGCTTCTTCGAGAGTGTGAGTTTGCAACAAATTCAGCACCATCCCGTAGCTGGGCGTAAACTGACTGGCGAGGGGGTCGGCTTTTGCTGTTGCCAAATAGGAGGCTTCTTTTGCCCCTTCAAACCGCGTCTGAACTGCCACAACGTGCCCCAGCTCGTCCATGCCCCGCCGACCTGCTCTACCGGCCATTTGGAGGAATTCTGAAGCATTTAGCAGTCGGTGTCCCTTGTCCGTGCGCTTGGAAAGGGTGGAAATAACTGTGGTGCGGGCGGGCATATTAATCCCGGCGGCTAGGGTTTCGGTGGCAAATACGACTTTAATCAAACCTTTGCCGAAGAGTTCTTCTACTAAGCCTTTCCAAGCGGGTAAAATGCCTGCGTGGTGGGCTGCAATGCCTTTTAAAAGTGCTTCTTTTTGGCCAAAGCGTTCTGCTTCTGGATTCCGCTGTAAAAAGTCGTCAATAATGCGTTTGAGTTCGGCGGTTTCGGCTTCGTTAACTAGGGAGAAATTCCCGACATCTGCTACTGCTTGATCGCACCCACGGCGGCTGAAGATGAAGTAGATTGCTGGTAGCATATCGCGCTCATCCAACCGAGACAAAACATCGCCCAAACTGGGAACTGGGATACTACCTCTTTCTAGTTTTTGCTGTTTCTTTTTGGGGATGAGTCGCAGGTTGGCTTTTTGGCCGCTGTCATCGAGTAGGGGAAATATCCCTTTTTGATTGGCGAAGTGAAATTGCAGTGGCACGGGGCGGAAGTCGGAGTATACTAACTCAGTGGGCCCGTGGACTTTGTTAATCCAGTCCGTGAGTTGCCCGCTGTTAGCAACGGTTGCTGAGAGGGCGAGCAATTGAATTGCGCCGGAACAGTAGATAATTGACTCTTCCCAAACAGTGCCCCGCTGCTTGTCGTTCATGTAGTGACACTCATCGAGAACTACTGTTTCGACTCCGGTTAGGGAAGCACCCACAGCTCCGATCGGCGTACCATAGAGCATATTGCGAAAGATTTCGGTAGTCATCACCAAAATCGGAGCATCCCGGTTAATAGAGATGTCGCCCGTCAGCAAGCCCACCATCTCAGTCCCAAATTGCTGGCGGAAGTCGCGCAGCTTTTGGTTGGATAGAGCTTTGAGGGGAGTGGTGTAGAAGACGCGACGGCCCCGCGCGAGTGCTTGATGGATGGCGTATTCGCCGATTAAGGTTTTCCCGGAGCCTGTGGGGGCGCACACGACAACGGATTTGCCTGCATCGAGGGCGGCGATCGCCTCTCTTTGAAAGTTATCTAGCTCGAATGGGAATATGGTCTTCAGATCCAGCTCTGGGCGGTTCTGGGATTTATCTGGCACAAGAATTATTATAAGGTTGCAGAGTAGGTATGCTTCAATCTTGCTTACAGCAAGGTAGCAGAGGACTGTATTGATTTTAAACCGATACTTTTTTTGCTAACATTTGCTAACAAATATATAAGCCGAGATATGTTCTGAGCCTAGGGGTATCAGCCAATGCTCGTAGAAATCTCTACAAGCACTTATATTTTTGCGTTCAGCTTGGTTCTCGCTGACAGCAATTAACCGATCTGATTATTTGCTTTGATAATGTAGAACCTACTTATTCCTATAGAGGCAACATACTATCAAGGTTTTTCACCTAAATCCGACGATCGGCTAAATTCATTCTATATGACATCAAGACATATGGCAAATTTGAGTGGTTAGTGGTGCAGCTTGCTTCGGGCGATCGGCTTTCGCTGAGCCAAGGATTTGGGGGAAAACTTCGGTGAGAAAATATTACGCGCGTGGTGGCGGGATGATTCAAGGGCGAGTGCAATTGGGGAGTTTTGTCAAAAAGGGCGATCGAGTCGATCGAATTCTCAGCTTTCGCAACATTATGTAGGGGCGGGTTTTACCCAAAATCTCAGCCTAAGACCAATAATCTCATAAACCCACCCCCACCCAACTGTAAATCTCAATCTACCTCTTGCAAGATACAAGTTACAGTGTCAAATTTGAAATCAATTATGATATACTATTTAATAGCGATTGTTTAAATTCCGCCGCACTTTTATAATAAATTTCAGGATTGTCAATTAAAGCGCGATCGATCGCTGTCGGAATTTCCACATTATGCGTATAAATCAAACCATCTAAAACTTGCAGAATAATAGCCACAGCCTCACCAATCGGCGGAGTGCTGACACCGCGTTTTGCCATCAAATCCACAACACTACCGCCCTCGCAGTATTCCATCGTAAAAAAGAAAGTTTCATCAGCATAACCAGACTCTTTAAATCCTACCGCATTCGGATGCTTCAAACATTTAGTATGATCAACCTCCCGCAAAAACCAACTCACGGCCCGCTGATTCGCCGCCACATTTGGTAACATCACTTTCAGGGCGAATTTTTCATTAGTTAGTTTGTGTCGCGCCAAATAAACCAAACTAAAACCACCCTTACCCAACTCCTTCAGCAAAACATAATCACCCAGAACTCCAATCTTGCTTTCATTCGCCACAGCTTTGAACAGAAAAGCTTGCAGCATTTCCCACAGATTCGCTTGATTTGAGGGAATAGTAGGGGGTGTTTAGCGTTGGATAGTTTTGGCATTTTCCGGGTCAAGGGCAACGCCAACTCGAAAAGAAGTATCACTGAGTGTAAATTCATCTCCGACCTGCAAGTCGTATTCTGGGAATTGAATTTGATCCACTGCTTCGGGAGATTGATGTGCTTCTCGCTGACCGATTTTTGGTTGTTAACAAAAGTACCATTCTTACTACCAAAATCGCGCACCCGGATATCAGGAGGATTGATATCTAGCAAACGGTGATAGCGGGAGATGGTGCGGTGTTTCTCATCATCGGGAATATTGGGATAGCAATCTTTAGCGCGGCCAATAATGCAAGTAGTGCGGGTGTCAAAG